>DALYEZ010000001.1:0-123391 GCA_031972295.1 Minisyncoccota bacterium
TTGTGACCCTACGGAGAGTCGAACTCCGGTTGACGGATTGAGAACCCGCTGTCCTAACCACTAGACGATAGGGCCGATGTGGATACGCTACAAACTGTACCTGTTTTGTGTATATTTTTCAATACCTATCTCTATTCTGTGTTAGGATATATGGATGAAGAAAATAGGTATTGCGTTACTTGGCGTTCTTGTAGCGGGGGCACTCTTTTTTGTGTTTACCTCAAAAACAGGACCAAATGGTCAGCCGATTGAAAATGGTCTTACTGACAAGGACTTGATTACCCTCTATTGGGAGTCAGGAGACGTTTTTTTTACAAACAAGGGGGTACAAGAGGCAAGACTTAATAAAGATTCCTCAAGTGTCATTATTCAGACAGGCAGTCAGGTGCGGACAACTGAAGGATCAGCATACGTGCTTTTCCCCGACAACTCGATGATGTCAATCGATAAAAATACTATCGTAACTATTGAGTACTCAAAAGAGAAAGTTTCTATTCTCCAAACGCTCGGAAACACATACCACCGTGTAAAGACACTCGAATCAGGGCAACAATACGAAGTGCGTACCCCGGGAACGCTCGCTGCTGTGCGTGGTACAAAGTTTGCTGTTTTCTTTGATAACAAAACCAAGAAATCGAATGTAAAAGTAACGGAGAGTAAAGTGAGTGTAAAAAAGCTCGACAGTACCAAACCACTCAAAGATGCTCCTGTGGTGCTTGAAGAAGTTGTTGTTGAAGAAGGCTCACAAGTTGATGTTCCAGATACTTCTATTCAAATCACGCGACCACTTGCGCCAACTCGTATGGGGGAGAAGGACAAACGAGATAGTGGCTGGATGGAGAAGAATGAAATTGTTGACGAAGCAACAGAGAAGCCAGAAAATCGCCGTGAATTTATTGAAAAGATGATTGAGGAGGTGAAGAAACAAAAAGAGGGAATGAATGACAAAGAAAAGATGGATGCGCTCCGTGATCGAGTTAAAAAGTTTAAACAAGAAAAAGGAATACAAGATGATTCTGTTTCTGAAGAAGACAATTCTAAAGTTCTTGTGGCAAGAAAGACGACTGATGACGCGATTTTAAAACCTCTTCTTGTAGATACTAAGCCAGCAGACGACACTCCTTCTTTGAGTGACGACGAAAACCTTCCACCACTTGATCCAAGTATGAGTGATAGTGATGATCCTTTTGTACTCGAGTTTGATAGACGTTATGAATATTGGTTCCCAATTTACTCAGACAAAGCGACATTATGCTCGCGGGTGAATCCGCTTACCCCAGAAATACTCAAGGCGCGCTTGATTGCTTTTGAGACAACCTACAAAGGCACGGTGCCAAATAAAGACGGTATTCTTAATTTTCTTCGAGCATTAAAACTATTCTGTTCTTCAACAGATACAGACAATCGAATTCTTGATGAAGGTTACACGGAGAATTACCCTTTCTAAAGCATAGTCTGTGAAAAAAAATCTAAACATCACAACGCACAAAACTTTTCTCATTGTTTGGATTGTCAGCATCGTTTTTTTTACGTGGGTTCTCCATTGGAATATATTTCAAAACATAAATAATATTTTCTTTGACCCACTTACTACAGGTACCGAACGAAAAGATGTGGTTATTGTTGGTATTGATGAAAAAAGCTTGGCGCGTTACGGCGCTTTTCCGTGGGATAGGGATATTTACGCAAACCTCCTTACTTCACTTGATGGGTACAATCCACGTGTGATTGGTTTTGATATTTTGTTTGCTGAGTCGCGAGCGGGTGATGAAGTGCTTAAAAATATACTTCGTACCATGAAGACCGATGTCGTTTTTGCAACGAAGGTAGAAGAAGATGCATACATTTCGTCTTTGTATGGTGGTATTTCACCTCGTGTTCATGAAGGAGTGGTGAATGTTTTTCCTGACAACGATGCTAAGGTGCGCTCAGTCCAAAATTATTTTCTATACAACAAAGAATGTTTACCGTCGTTTTCAAAAAAGATTCTCTCTGTTGCTACAAAAATGAGTGAGTATGTGCCAGGGAAGTGTGATACTAAGCAGAAACTTTTCCGGTATCAGGAAAATATTCAAAAAATATCATTTGTTGATGTTGTTGATAAAGACATTCCGCTTGAAATGCTTCGAGATAAAATCATTCTTGTTGGATTTGCTACCACTGATCTTGAACAAGATTCATTCTTTGGACTTTTAGGAAGTAAGATTAATGGAGTTGAAATTCATGCAAGTGCGATTGCGCACAATCTCAATAATGTCCGATTAGTATCTGTTCCAAACTATGTGACACTTTTAGCAAATATTATTTTTGCATTCTTGATAGCTTTCCTTCCTTTTTTCATTAAACGTTTTTCTACACAAATAATTATTCTTGTTCTTGTTGCAGCTGCGACATTCTTTGGTGCGATTATTGGCTATGAATATGGCTATAAAACGTATGTGCCATGGGCAGTAGGGCTCCCACTTTTTTCGTACGGACTCAGTCTTCTGTATTCCTATGTGACTAATGTTCGGAAAAATGAATATCTCAAAAAGGTCTTCGGCACGTATGTGCACCCGTCGCTTTTGGAGGAACTTATCAGTGATCCAGCAAAGCTTAAACTTGGTGGCGAAAAACGCTATATGACCGTGCTTTTTTCTGACATTCGTGGGTTCACCACTTTCTCGGAAAAACTTTCACCAGAGGGGCTTGTGGACCTTTTAAATGATTATTTAAACACCATGTCACCGCTTGTTTTGGAACGGCGAGGCACAATCGACAAGTATATTGGGGACGCGATTATGGCATTTTGGAATGCACCCGTGGCTACAGAAAATCATGAGCTTTTAGCGGTTGAGACAGCACTTGCTATGCAGGAAGCATTAGTTGCATTTAATAAAGAAAAGGCAGATGCAAATGGCATGAAGCTTGGCATTGGTATTGGAATCAATAGTGGAGAAATGGTGGTGGGAAATATGGGAAGCGATGCGCGCTTTAATTACACCATTATGGGAGACGCGGTAAACACAGGCTCTCGTTTCGAAGGGCTGACCAAAAAATATGGCGTTGTAACTATAGTGGGTGAGTCCACGCGAAACGCTATTACGGACGATAAAATTCTTTTCCGTAAGCTCGATGTGATGACGGTAAAAGGAAAAAGTGAGCCAACAACTATTTATGAGCCGCTTCGAGCAAGTGACTCTATGCGAGAGTTTGTAAAAAACTATGAGTCTGGTTTTGATGCGTATATCAAAGGTGATTTTGAAACAGCGAAGAAATATTTGGAAACTCTAGCAGCACATGGTGATGAGCCGTCAAAAATGCTTCTTGAGCGCATGAAGACCATTGACCTTGCAAGTTGGAAAGGTGTGTGGAAATGGGACGAAAAATAAATATGGCAGATTACAGTGAGTATGCCGTAGAGTGGCATGAGAATAGAAAGAACAAACGCAGTCATTCAAAAGAATATATAGAAAAGCCAGGAATCTATGAAGCTATTGGAGATGTGCGTGATCAGGATATTCTAGTGCTTGGATGTGGCTCAGGGGTTGAGTGTGACGAGCTTGTGCAAAAAGGTGCTCGCAAAGTTCACGGCATAGACAGTGCAAGTGGACTCATTGAGATAGCACAAAAGGAATACGGAACATGTACTTTTTCTTGTGAGGATATTCGAACATTTAATGTACAAAAAGAAAGTTTTGATATTTGTATTGCAAGTTTGGTGATGCATTATGTTCCAGACTGGAAAGAAACATTTTCTCGGGTGTGGCAGTCTCTTCGTCCCGGGGGTGTGTTTGTAATGTCACTCAATCATCCTGTGAAGTTTGGTGCAGAGATTATTCGTGGGGCAGAGTATTCTGCTTTATTGGGTTATGAGAAAGGAAAGGAGGGGGTGAAAGTGTATGGCGACTATTTGAATAAAAGAAAAATAAAAGATGTGTGGCTCGGCGGACTTGAAGTAGAATTTTATCATCAATCTTTGTCAGATATTCTTAAAGAAGTTTTAGCTTCTCAATTTACTCTCGTGTCTGTATCTGAGCCAAAGCCAATTGCACGAGCTGAAAAAGAAGATCCGGAGTTTTACCAAATCCACTCTAAAATCCCTCAGTTTTTAGTGATTAAACTGCAAAAATAAAAAGCCACTAATCAAGTGGCTTTTTATTTGTTTTGTATTTTTTACTGTACCAATCGGTCAACAACTTTCTTTACATCTCCACCGTCTGCTTTTCCTGCAAGTTCTTTGATGATCATTCCAGTAAATTTTCCAAGGGCTGTTTTGTCTACTGTTCCTGCTTCGGCAATTTTTGCTTTTACAATAGTTTCAATTTCAGCTTCAGTCATCGTTGTCGGCAAGAATTGCTCGATGATGGCAAGCTCTGCTTTTTCACTGTCGGCTAAGTCTTCACGTCCACCACTTACAAACTGCTCAATAGAATCTTTGCGCTTTTTTTGTTCACGCTTGAGCACATTCATTGCGTCTTCGTCAGAAATAGGCTCCTGAGGAGGAATACCTTTGTTTACAAGTTCATTGGTAAATCCAGAACTAATGCCACGAAGCGCCATAAGAGCCACACTGTCCTTTGCAATCATGGCTTCCTTTAACTTTGCTTTTACTGTTTCTTGAATTGTCATATGGCTATTCTACCACAAATGATTTTTCAGTATATAATGCAGGGTATCTATGAATACTGTCGTGATCATCGCTGTTTTTGTTCTTCTTTTCGTGCTTTTTGCGATAGGACTTATTTTCTTTATTTCAAAGATGATGCGCCAAATGAAACAAGGCGACAATGATGGACTTCGTCTTGTGCAGAGCTCGCTTCAGCAACAGATGGAAAACTTAGCCAGTCGTTTTGAAACAAATGTTCGCTCACTCGACTCAAAATTTGTTGAAAGTAATCGTGACATGCAAAGTCATGTACGTACACAGTTTTCGGAATCGCAAATCCTTATTAAAGATATTACTGACAAAGTAAGTGAAGTGCGAGAAAAAGTTGCTGAAGTGCGCGAAGCAAACAAGCAAGTGTTTACCATTGCTGAACAGCTCCAAAACCTTGAAAAGGTGCTCAAGCATCAAAAGCAGCGTGGGAATTTGGGCGAAGCGTCGCTCGAGCTCATTCTCTCCAATATCTTGCCAGCGAATGGATTTCAAATGCAGTACGGATTTGCAAATGGTGAAGTGGTAGACGCTGTTATCATGACGCGCGACGGACTTATTCCTGTTGACGCTAAGTTTTCACTCGATAACTATTCGCGAGTAATGAATGAGCGTGATGATGTGCGACGGGCAGAGCTTGAGAAAATGTTTGTACAAGATCTTAAAAAGCGAATTGATGAAACGGCTAAATATGTGCGCATTGAGGAAGGCACACTCCCATTTGCGTTCATGTTTATTCCAGCCGAGGGTATCTATTATGACCTTTTGGTTAATGAGGTTGGTGGTGTAAAAGTAAATACCAGAAGCTTGATTGACTACGCATATAACGACAAAAAAGTAATTATTGTTTCTCCAACAACGTTTGCTGCATATCTCCAATCTGTGCTTTATGGCTTGAAAGCCTTTAAAGTTGAAGAAAATGCAAAGAAAATCGAGGCAAATGTAAGTCAGCTTATGAAGCATATTGGTGCCTACGAAGAGTATTTCAAAAAAATGGGTATGACACTCTCCACAGTGGTAAATCATTACAATGCCGCTGACAAAGAGCTCAAAAAGATTGATAAAGATGTATATCGAATCACTGGGGAGAGTAATGAATATGAGATCGCCCCTATTGAAAAACCGAAGCTTCTTGAGGAGTAGTTTGTATATTGTATGTTAGTAAAAGTTCGTGTTAAAGCTGAAGCAAAAAAGCAACTCATCATGGAGGTTGCTCATGATTCGTATACGGTTCATGTTCAGGCATCAAAAGAACGTGGCCTGGCAAATAAGGAAATGCTTGAGATTCTCAAAGAGTACTTTAAAACAAAGCACATTAAAATCATTAAAGGTCATACAACACCTCATAAAATTGTCGATATATTTACATTGGTCTAAAGACGGTATAATGGCAGTATGAGAATATCAATTAAAGCGACAAACATTGATCTTACTGAGCCACTTCGCTCATATGTAACCGAGCGAATTGAATCCGTACGAAAGCTCACGACCATTTCAGATGAATCCCTTCATGCAGCGGTAGAAATAGGAAAAACATCTCACCATCACAAACAGGGAGACATTTTCCGAGCGGAGGTAAACTTTCATCTTGCACACACCATGTTGCGAGCAGTAGCTGTGAAAGATGATCTCTATGCCGCTATTGATGAAATGAAAGACGAATTAGCCCGAGAACTTTCTTCATATAAGGATAAAGACAGAACCCTTATGCGTCGCGGAGCCTCGGCGGTAAAAGCGATGATGAAAGGTGTTGGTGATATGTTTAGAACAAGACGAAGCGATAATTAAAATACTATGAGCCTTGAAACAAAAAATGTTACCAACTGGATTCTTTTTATCTTTGTAACCCTTTCCGCTTTCGGTGTTGTATATCAAGCGGTTGCCACAACAAACAAAGAAATAGAAAAAATTAATGAAGATATTGTTAAGATGAATGAAATTGCAAATGCAAACCTTGCACTTTCAATAAACATTAAACCTACAACTCAAACACCAAAAATTATGAACGAAGCACAAATTACCCAAGCAACATTTAAAACAAATTACGGAGACATTACAGTTGCTTTTCGAAAAGAAACTCCCGTGACTGTTGCAAACTTTGTTAAACTTGCAAAAGAAGGATTTTACGATGGTGTACGCTTTCACCGAGTTATCAAAAACTTCATGATTCAAAGTGGTGATCCAAAATCAAAAGATCTTAATTTAAAAAATGAGTGGGGAACGGGAGGACCAGGATATGTATTTAAAGATGAAGTATTCCAAAATGATGAAATGAACCAAGGTGTGCTTGCCATGGCAAACGCAGGCCCTGGCACAAACGGCAGTCAGTTCTTCATTGTTACCGCTCCACAAGGTACAGACTGGCTCGTAGGTAAACATACGATTTTTGGAAAAGTAACTCGTGGTTTAGATGTTGCTCTTGCAATAGACAGTGTGGCTACGGTTCCAGGCGACAGGCCAGTGAAAGATGTGATTATTGAGAAAATAATTTTACAATAATTTACCTACACAATAATAAAACCTCTCAGACTTGAGAGGTTTTATTATTTAAGTCCGCGGGTAAAATCAATGTAGGGCATTTCTTTTTTTCCTTCCGGAATAACTTTTTCAATCACAAAAGTATTATTTTCAAATCGTGCGGATGTTATTTTGAGTCGAATCTTTTTGCCAGCATGTTCAACAAAAAAGAATGTGCCCGGCCACGGTTGATAGGCTAAGTATTTTAAATACTTCTGTCTTTCTGTGTCGGTAGAAAGTATCTCACCATCTTTTTTTTCTATCTTTTGTGTAAATGTCGCGAGCTCATGATTCTGTTCAAGGGTGGGTAATACTCCAGATATGTATGGACCAAGATATTGAGCGATAAGCTTACCTCCTTCAGAAAAACCAAGTTCGCCAAGAGTTTGTTTTGAGGGTGTTTCTGTAAAGGTGATTTCTCGCTGAGCGATTACGTTTCCATGGTCACATTCTGAATCAAGTTTTATGATTGTTACGCCAAATGTTTTCTCGTCATTAAGAATCTGAAATTCAAGAGGGCTTGGTCCGCGATATAACGGTAAAAGTGACGGATGAACATTCAAAATTCCTTTCGGAAAACAATCGAGAATAGATTGAGGAATTATTTTTCCGTAGGCCGCAAGAATTCCAAATTGAAATTGTTTACAGAGTGCATGAATTTCTTCGTTGTTTCTAATCTTTTCTGGTGTATATACAGGAATACCTTTTGCAAGTGCCCATACTTTTACTGGTGATGGAGCAAGAACAAGTCCACGACCTTGGGGAGCGTCAGGAGCGGTGACAATCTCACTTGGAAGTAAACCTTCTTTTTCAAGAGCGTTTAGTGTGTATGTTGATAACTCTGGTGTGCCAAAAAAAATAAAGGGTATATTCATGGGTTTATTTTTCTTGAGGTGGTTGCTCAACTACTTTTTTTGCTTTATCGATAAAAAGAATACCTTCGAGATGGTCTGTCTCATGTTGGAAAATTTGAGAAAGTAATCCACCACCAACACGTGTAAATTTTACTCCGTTCTGATCATATGCCTCGACGGTAGTATTTACACTTCGTTTTACTTCGCCGTACTTCCAACGTACCGAAAGACAACCCTCTGGCATTACCTCCGTTTTCTTTGATTTTTTTATAATAGTGGGATTAATGAAAACTAAAGGCATATCTTTTGTATTGCCATGGTAGGCTTTTTCAGAAACAAGAAAAATACGGTATGGAAGACCGATTTGAGGTGCAGCAATAGCGACACCATCTTTCTGACTATCAAGAGCAACTTTCATTTCATTCAACATGTTGAAAAGCTTCGCTGTTTTAAAGAAGTTTGCAGGTACTACCTCTGCCTTATTTCGTAACACTTTTTCACCAACCTGGACTATTTCCATATTTTCCGTACTATAGCAAATCTTGTACGTATTTGGCTACGAGCGCATTAAATGCAAGTCCTCGATCTTGATAATCTTTAAACATATCAAAACTTGGTGCGCCCGGAGAGAAAAGAATAGTTTCTCCAGTTTTTGTTTTTTGAATTGCCGCTCGGAACACGTCTTCAAAGTTTCCTGTAATAACAACGTGTGGAATGTTGTGGAGAGAAAAAAGTTTGGATATACGATCTCGTTCTTCTCCGTATACGATAACGTCTTTAATAAAGAGTGACTTCTCTATACTTGTAACGAAAGGTTCTAAGTGAAGACCTCTATCTACACCACCAATAAGGAGTGTTGTGGGTGCAATCATGCTTTCAATTGCGACGTCTGTGGCTGTAGGGTTCGTGGCAAAAGAATCATTTACAAATGTAATGCCATTATGTGTTGCGATCGTCTCGATATGAAAAGGAAGCCCTTTGAATGTTTTAATTGCTTGTACAATAGATTTTTTATCTACGAGTGCCCACGTTGCTGCAATAGCCGCACAAATATTTTGTTCATTGTGTTTGCCGGGGAGTAAAGCATCCTTTGCAGCACATATTTCCTCATTGTTGTATGTAAAGAAATCGTTTTCATTTACTTGCACCAACGCATTTGTTCCGTAGGGAATTTTGTTTTTTGCAATACTAAGCGCGCTAAGCTGTGTGCTTACCTCGTTGTCTTGAAACCATATTGCTGCGTCTTCTTCCTTTTGATATTTAAAAATATTTCCTTTGGATGCTTGATATTGCTGAATGTCTTTATGCCAGTCGAGATGATCTTCGGTAACTAAAAGACAGATTGCTATCTGTGGGCTTTTGTGAAGATCAAAAAGCTGGAAACTTGAAAGTTCGTAGACAACAATAGATTGCGGAGTGAGTTTTGGGAGAATAGAAAGTGAGGGTGTGCCAATGTTTCCTACAAGGTGGACGTCTTTGCCATCAGTTTTTAAAATTTCATAGATAAGAGTTGCTGTTGTTCCTTTTCCCTTAGTGCCCGTGATGCCAATAATGGGGCAGGGACATAATTCAAAAAACTCCTTCGTGACAGTTGTAACTTTACCTTGGACGATGTCTTCAATGTCCCAGAGTGGTACTCCGGGGGAGCGGACAATGAGATCAAGTGCTGGTGAATCTGCTAAAAGAAGGTCTTTCCAATTTGATCCGAGTCTTTTGGTACATGTTGTAGGAACTTCAAGTGATTCATTTTGGTCGTACACAGAAATCTCTGCGGCTTGATTACCCCAGTATTCGAGTGCCATTTTGCCTTCTCGTCCAAATCCAACAATTCCTATTCGCATGTTTCTATAATAGCGCGTAACGGAGTATTTATCTCTTCAGGGATAAAGTTGGGGTGGTAATTGGTAAGGAAGCTATCCGCAAGTTTCGCTTCATTTTCTACAGTAATCCAGTCCTCAACCGAAAGACTTTTCCCAAGCAGTGAATTTTTAAAGTCATCACTTTGAATCGCGGCGCGACACATTTCAGCTCTTGTTGCTACGCAGTCGAAAGGTTTTACAGGTGAAAGCCCTAGAAGCTCTTTGAGAAGCGGTGTGAGGCTTTCATTTTGATGCAAATCACTTCCAAATATTTCCATTCTCTTTTCAAGAGGAAGTGAAACTGACAAAAGCATATTTGTACCAAGACATTTTGCACACACACCACACCATCTTTTTGCACCACTTTCTTCAATGGTGAAGTTTTTATTGCAGCTACTAAAAGCTGGGAATACGTGAGGGCACATTTTTGCAAATAAGTTTGTCACTCGAAGTCCACCCAGTGGCCGTAGAATAGAAAAGTATGTAATTTCTTGAGAAATGGTTTGGCGTACAAAATCTTGAACCTTTTTTTCAAAGTCACTCGTTTTTGACCACTGATGGTTCACGGGTCTGCCGAGCCATTCTGTGTTGGACTCATCAGCACTTGTTTCGTTTGCTACAACGACATACTTACTTTGCTCGTGCTCTGCAAGCACAACTCCTGTGAAAGCGTAGATAAGAGAAATAGGAACATGTCCAAGAAAAACATTTTCTTTGAGTGTCAGTAGTTGCGGGTCTGTTTTGCGGACGACTTCAAGAAGAGGAATATTAAGTGCTTGAGTATTTTCAATGAGCAACGGAATGGATCGAACTTTTGTAGCAAAACCTGTCACAGGAACATTTATTCTTTTGAGAAGTTCTACTGCAAGCGAAGAATCTTTACCGCCACCGATTCCAACAATAGCTTTTAGTTCGTAGGAAGATGTTGTCTCATGTGGCGGTGTACTGACTGTTTCTTCGTAAGTTATTTGTATCTGGTCGACAACACTCCACTCGAGCTTGTTTTGGTACACAAGTTCAGAAAAGCCGTTTCTAAAAAGCCACTGCCAAAATTCTTTCTCACTATCATCAATTAACCACCCTATGTGTATCTCTGGTGCAAGGTGGAGTTTGAAATAACTAATAGACGTGGCAATAGCAAGGGCTCGGAGCGCTTTAGAATCGGAAATCTCAAAAGGAAAGATATGTTCTTCTTGAAATGAAAAAGAAGTAGCTCCGTCGGTATAGGAATAGGTATAGATTGCTGTGTTTGCAACAACCTTCGGGAGGTGAATAGTGAAGATTTTATCCATTTCTTTCATTATGCCATGTGAACAAGAAATTGACATTCTTAATGTGGGGAGTAAATTGAAAGGGTGACATTCCGTCACAAGCACTCGGGAGAGTGTCATGGTCAACGAGATCAAGAAAACGGACTGGGTGGAAGGTGCCGTCATCGCCGGAATCGCAGGGGTCGCCGGACGATGGGTCAAGCACAAGTGCGGTAGTTTGGTTCAGATGAAATTCTGAATCTGAACCAGGGTCATCGGTAGGAGGTGCTGTATAAAGGCACCTCTTTTCATGTCTGTATTTTTGACAAGTCGGTTATCAGGTGTACCATTTACATTTTAGAGAGTGCGTGGCCAGCAGGGCGATCAGTACTCCTAAAACCAAGCACCGAGGAATCTTTCAGTGCTTGTTTTTGTTTAGCCCATTTTCAGGTACACTTTATCTTGTGAGTAATTTTAATCTCAAGGGTTTTACCCCAGCGGGCGACCAGCCAAAGGCGATTAAGGGTCTTGTGGAAGGAATCAAGAAGGGTATGCAAACACAGACCCTTCTTGGTGCTACTGGAACAGGAAAGACTTTTACAGTTGCAAGTGTTATACAGCAAATCCAAAAACCAACTCTCGTCATAGCGCACAATAAAACTCTTGCCGCACAGCTTGCCCAAGAGTTTCGGGAATTTTTTCCTGATGCTGCGGTGCATTACTTTGTATCCTACTACGACTATTATCAGCCGGAGGCATACATGCCGGCGACAGACACCTTCATTGAAAAAGACGCGATGATAAACGAAGAAATAGATCGCCTTCGCCATGCTTCCACACAAGCCTTACTTACTCGTAAAGATGTGATTATTGTCGCATCTGTTTCTTGTATTTATGGTTTGGGAAGTCCAAAAGAATATGAGCGAGAAAATATCCATTTGAAGATTGGTGAAAAATATACCAAGGTGGATATCATGAAGCGACTCGTGGCTATTCATTATGAACGCACCAACGCTGATCTTTCTCCGGGACAGTTTCGCGCAGTAGGAAACCGAGTTGATGTTATGCCAGTGTCTGAGACGGTGATGCTTTCAATTGATTTTTCAGATGGAGTTATTTCAGCACTTGCTGTCATTGACCCAGTGTCCATGAAGCTCCTTGAAAATGTACAAGACTATTTTATTTTCCCGGCGAAGCACTTTATTTCAGATGAGCCAACAAGAAATAGGGCAGTAAAAACAATTGAAGCAGAACTTAAAATGCAGCTGAAAAAATTTGAAGACGAAGGGAAGCTTCTAGAATACGAGCGTATCAAGCGCCGTACCACATATGATTTAGCAATGATTCGGGAAATTGGTTTCTGCTCGGGGATTGAAAACTATTCGCGACATCTTTCTGGTAAAACAGCAGGTGAGCCGCCAGATACCCTTATTGCATACTTTCCACACAAAAAAGATGGTACCCCGGACTTTTTGACAGTGATAGATGAAAGCCATGTTACTTTGCCACAACTACACGGCATGTATGCAGGCGACCAGTCTCGTAAAAATACTCTTGTTGAATTTGGCTTTCGTCTTCCAAGTGCAAAAGATAATCGCCCGCTTCGGTATGAAGAGTTTGCTGATCGAGTAGGGCAAACTATTTATGTATCTGCAACACCGGGAAACTTTGAGCGTGAAAATTCAGAACAAATAGTTCAGCAGATTATTCGTCCAACAGGACTTTTGGATCCACAACTCTCTGTACGTCCGGTGCTTGAGAAAGGAACCTATGGTGGGCAGGTGCAAGATTTTATTGCTGAGGCAGTAAAAGAAATAAAATCAGGTGGACGAGTGCTTGCCACAACGCTCACGAAAAAGATGGCAGAAGACCTGAGTGTCTTTCTAAAAGAGCAGAAAATAAAAGCGGAGTATTTGCACAGTGATATAAAGACTATTGAACGTATTCAGATTCTTACACAGTTCCGGAGAGGGGAATTTGATTGTTTGGTGGGTGTAAACCTCCTTCGTGAAGGTTTGGATTTACCTGAAGTTTCTTTCATTGGTATTTTGGATGCTGACAAAGAAGGCTTTTTGCGTAGTGAAACATCGCTTATTCAAACTATTGGGCGTGCTGCGCGCAATGATAAAGGTCGGGTTATTTTGTATGCTGACAACATGACGGGCTCAATGGAGCGGGCTATTGGAGAAACAACACGACGTCGTGATACGCAGATTGCGTACAACAAGGAACACGGCATCACTCCACAAACGATTCAAAAGAATATTAAAGATATTACGAATCAGTTGAGTAAGGTTCATGACAAAGCTGTTGCAGGTGAGCTCGCCATCGATAGAAAGCTTTTTGAGAAGAATCCAAATAAGTTGCTGAAGATAAAAGAAAAACAAATGAAAGAAGCAGTGAAGGTGCTTGATTTTGAAACCGCAGCAATTTTGCGTGACGAGATAAAGATTTTGAAAGAGCGGATGACGCAATAGTTCTATGTTCTTAGACATAGCAATCGGAATATTTGCAGGTCTTAGTGTAGGAAGTGTTTATTTTGAAACAGTTCCATATTGGTTTGTTATCCTTGGAATACTTTTTACTCTTCTACCTGATATTGATGGAGCTTTATGGATACTAAAGCCATCTGTACGAAAAGAATGGTATAAAACTCATCGTACCTATACAGGTTACCCATTCCTATATATCCCAATTGCAGTTATTGTCTTTGTTGTATTTGGAAAACCAATAGGTATCTTGTTTTCTGTTTGTATTCTGTGGCACCACATTCACGATACGTTTTTCTTGGGATGGGGAGTGATGTGGCTATGGCCTTTTTCAAAAGGTAAATGGAAATTCTTTCCTGATAGAGATGGAAAAATTAGTTTTGTGCCTATGATTTCTTGGTTGCCACACGAGGAAGAAAAAATTAGACAATGGAGTGGGGGACACGATGAAGGCTGGATAAAGCGGTATTATTTGCAACCAAATTTTATAGCCTATTTGGAATACGGAACTCTTATAGTTGCTTGTTTGTGTCTATACGGCTACTATCTGTAGTTTTTCGTTCCTTTTCCTCCTTTGTGTTACATTTATACTTGTGAGTAAAAAGAAAATTGAGCCAAGTGACAAGATTATTGTTCGTGGTGCGCGCACCCATAATCTTAAAAATATCAGCGTTGAGTTGCCACGGAATAAGATGGTTGTTTTTACTGGACTTTCTGGATCAGGAAAGTCTTCTTTGGCGTTCGATACAATCTTTGCAGAAGGACAGCGTCGGTACATTGAGTCACTTTCTTCATATGCCCGACAATTCCTTAATCAGATGCAGAAGCCAGATGTAGATGAAATCGTGGGTCTCTCGCCAGCTATTTCTATTGACCAAAAATCTCGATCAAATAACCCTCGCTCGACAGTTGCAACCATTACTGAAATCTACGACTACATGCGTGTGATGTATGCTCGCATTGGAAAACCTTTTTGTATTGAGTGTGGGTCTCATATCAAGAAGCTTTCAAACGAAGAAATCATTAATTTTATTCTTGAGCGCGCTAAGAAAGTTGATCTCAAAAAAGTTTCCAAGGAGGTTTTAGGTGTTGCGTATTCAGAAACATCTCTCACTATTCTTTCGCCGATTGTTCGTGGACGAAAAGGAGAATATTACCAACTTCTTTATGACATGCTTTCAAAAGGATTCACTAAAGCCTTTGTTGATGGTGAGATGAAGAGTCTTCGTGAGCAAGTAGTTCTTGATAAGCAAAAGAAACACGATATCAGTATTGTGGTTGATGAAATCGGTATTGATGAGCTTCGTCGAAAAGATAACAAAGATGCAATGGTGCGTCTTTCTGAATCTGTAGAGCGCGCAATTTTAGAATCTGAAGGTTTAGTGGAAATTCATGTGAATGGCGAAAATCACATCATGAGTTCTAAATTCATGTGTGGTACGTGTGGTGCTTCGTTTCCTGAAATAGAGCCGCGTCTTTTTTCATTCAACTCTCCATACGGAGCGTGTGCTACATGTAATGGTCTTGGGCTTAAGTATTTTGGGTCGCTTGACCCGTGTGAAGATTGTGGAGGTAAGCGTTTACGCAAGGAAGCAATGAATGTTTTCTTGGATGAAAGTCATCGAAAAATAAATATTGTGGAAGCAACAAACCTTACTATTAAAGAAGCACATGAATTTTTCACCGATCTTAAGCTTACAGATCAAGAAGAAGAAATTTCTCGAGTTGTTGTAAATGAAATCGTTTCTCGACTACAGTTCATGCTTAATGTTGGTCTTGAGTACTTGCATTTAAGCCGTACTGCAAACACTCTCTCTGGTGGTGAGGCACAGCGTATTCGTTTGGCGTCACAGCTTGGCTCAAAACTTGTGGGAGCTCTCTATGTGCTCGATGAGCCAACTATCGGTCTTCATCAACGTGATAATGACAAATTGATTAAAACACTCACTGAGCTTCGTGATATTGGTAACACTATTATCGTGGTAGAACACGATGAAGATACTATTTTTGCTTCAGATTATTTAGTAGATATTGGCCCTGGTGCTGGAGTTCATGGTGGACATATTGTAGCTTCGGGATATTTGGAAGATCTCCTTACTGCAAAGAAAAATGAATCAGGCTCAAGTACACTTGCATATTTGCGCGGCGAAAAGAAAATAGAAGTTCCAAGTAAGCGCCGAGAGTTTGATCGTGGCATGATTCGTATTGAGGGAGGAAACGCATTTAATATTAAAGATATGAAGGTGGAAGTCCCGCTTGGACGCATCGTTTGTATTACTGGAGTTTCTGGGTCTGGAAAATCTACGTTTATGTATGAGATTTTGTATAAAAATCTTGCAGAACGACTTGAGAAACGTAAAAAGATTATTGAAAATATAAACTGTACATCTTTTACTGGCGCAGAATATCTTTCTCGTACAGTTCTTATCGACCAGTCTCCAATAGGACGTACTCCTCGAAGTAATCCAGCGACATATACGGGTGCATGGACACATGTACGTGATTTGTTTGCATCAAGTGAAGAAGCGCGTATTCGTGGCTGGGGACCAGGACGATTTAGTTTTAATGTAAAAGGTGGGCGATGCGAAGCGTGTGAAGGAAATGGTGAAATTGCGGTAGAAATGCACTTCTTACCGACAGTGTATGTGAAGTGTGATGTGTGTGGTGGTAAACGCTTCATGAAAGAAACCCTTGAGGTAAAGTTTAAGAAAAAAAGTATTTACGATGTTCTTAAAATGACAGTAGAAGAAGGTCTTACTTTCTTTGAAGATATTCCCGCAGTGCATGATCGTCTGAAGACACTGAATGATGTTGGGCTCGGATACCTTGAGCTTGGGCAAAGTGCGAATACTCTCTCTGGTGGTGAGGCACAGCGTGTAAAAATTTCATCTGAACTCTATCGTCCGCATGTAGAAAAGACAATGTATCTTCTCGATGAGCCAACGATTGGTCTTCATTATGATGATGTGGCAAAGCTTATCGAAATTTTGAATCGTCTTGCTGACAAGGGTAACTCGGTCATCCTTATTGAACACAACCTCGATATTATTAAGTCGTCAGACTGGGTACTTGATATTGGACCAGAAGGAGGAACTGGTGGCGGACAGCTTGTAGCAAAAGGCACACCAGAAAATGTAGCTGCAAATGTAAAATCAGAAACCGGAAAGTATTTGAAGAAGATGCTTAAAAAATAGAAATCAGAAGAAGATTGAGTCCTTTCTACTGACCATTTTAATTATTAAAGTCTTCAGAGGAGATAGTTTCAGTCTTAAATTTAGAAGTGTTACAATGCTTTTATGAAGCAAAATAATATAATTTCTGTACTATCGCTAATATTAGCAATATCCATAGGTTATAATTTCTACCTACTTTCCAACAGTGAATCAAGAAAAGATATTCTTGCTTTACAAAAAGACTGTCAATCTGTAGGTGAAAAGTTGTTTAAGGAAGATACAAAAGATTTATCTAAAACTTCTGTAATGTTTAATCCTATTTACGGATATAATAACGAATTAAATACCTGTCTATACTATGGTGGTTATATGGATTCTAATTCTGCAATAATATATACATTCAAATGGATAAAGGATAGTTACACAAATAAAGAAATACTTTCGTATAATGGCACAAATGAATCTTCAGTTGACCTTACTTATTGTGGTGACAGTTGTGTGGCTACGTTAGAAGAGTTTGAACAAAGGAAGAAAGAATTATTGGGTCAGTAGTTCATATCTTTCTATTTTTTATCTCACCAAAAAGTGAGATAATACTCTCATATGGCAACCTTTGATCCTTTTGACAAGAAATCTGCAAGCGCACAAGCTACGCGTGATAGAGAAGTTGCTGAGCGAGCACGTAAAATGCAGGCAGAGGCAGAAGCGCGTCGTAAGAAACAACTTCTTCAAACTGATATCGCTAAAATCCAGCAAGGGATAGCTCGACTGAAACAAGAAGAAACTACTCTTGTTCAAGACACCGAACGTGGCACACGACTTCTTGAACAAAAGAAAAGGGAAGTGATGGAGGCGACGCGTGATTTGCAGGTCATTGACCGCAAGGTTGCTGAAGAGGGTAAAAAGGTAACACTTATTTCTCAGATACTCGACTCAATCAGAACAAAACTACAGAGCCTACGAACACAATTAAGTGGTCTTACTGCTAAAGAAAAACAAGAGGAAGGCTCCACTCAAAACAAAAAGATACTTCTTGCAAATGCGACACAAAAAAGAGAAGCCCTCACACTCGAGTTCGGGCGACTTGATGCTCTCGTAAAAAAAATAAAAACTGATGTTGATACGGAAAAGAAAGAGCTTGTTCAAAAACAGACAAATCTTGCAAAAAGGAAACATGAACGGGATGGTGTCGAGACGTCTATACAAAATACCAAACAGAGAATTCACGATCTCGAACACGAACTCCAACTTCTTCGTGTGACTCTTTCCAAAGAAGAACAAGAAAAGACGCAAATTGATAGCAGTCATGTGCAGGAGGATAAAGAGGTGCAGATGCTACTTCAGGCGACTCAAGGTAAAGATGCGGAACTGTATCGTCTTAATCAAGAACATGAAAGAGTACGTCGAGAACTTGATCAGGAAAAAGATGTTATGGAGCGGACACGGGCTGCATTTACACAAGATGAGGGTATTGAAAAACGAGATGAGGCCGGTTTAAATAAGGCACACCAAGAAGAAGTCGCTCTTTTGAATGATGAAAAAAGGAGACGTGATGAAGCAGGTGTTGTCCAGGCTCAGTATGATAATGATTTACGTGCAAAGAAACTTCTTGAAACAAAAAAGATGGAAGCCCTTGCGCATATTTCTACTGAATCCACAGTGCTTCAACAGAGACAACAGCGTAAACGAAACGTGGAAAACGAAATCAAAAAGTTTGAAACAGAGTTACAGCAAAAGGAGAGGGAACTGCAAGGGATTCGATTTTAGAAAACAAGATGAATGGTTTTTGTGGTCACAACTATTTCTCTGACGAGAAATTTCGCGACCCCAGCTCGCAGTTTTTGCCTTTCGTTGCACTCAAACAAAAACATCGCTCCGCTTTCCACAAACTAAAAAAGCCAAGCAGTTGGCTTTTTATTACGTCTGTGGACCCTAGCGGATTCGAACCGCTCACCTCTGGAGTGCAAAACCAGTGCTCTACCAAATGAGCTAAGGGCCCAGATTTGTTTTGGGACAGGGCGACCCAATGCAAAATAGTATACACGAACATGGATTTTTTGGAAGAGGTGAAAAAGTACGCTATAGTAGGTACAAATTATGCGGGCACCTTTCCTTATTTCTCTAGGAATAGCTTTCGGTGTTGTTGGAATCTTTTTGTTCCAGCAGTTTTTTAATATACGTACTATTGCACAAAACGTTGAAGAATATATTCCAAATACCTTACGACAAAAAATAGTTCCAAGTGAGACGTCTAAAAACTTCCTGGAAGAAAAAATTACTGGCTTACAAAATAGTGGACAGATGTTTATTTTGGCAGATCTAACCTCGATGCAACTTGATGTGTATAAAGATAATGTTTCTTTGCTTTCGGTTCCTATTAAAGCAAAAGGGCGAGAAGGCTCGTGGTGGGAAACTCCAGCTGGTTTGTATAGTGTTAAAACAAAAGAAAAGAATCACTTTTCTTCAATAGGTGAGGTGTATATGCCGTGGAGTATGCAGTTTCAGGGAAACTTTTTTGTTCACGGCATTCCATATTACCCAGGTGGTAAGGAAGTTAGTACTAATTATTCTGGTGGATGTATTCGACTCGAAACTGATGATGCAAAAAAAGTATTTGATTTAATTGAACGTGGAGCGCCTCTTGTCGTATATGAAAACGCGACAAGTACTTTGAATTCAGAAAAGTCGTACACTTTTGGACCAAGTACACTCACTGCAGAAAATTTCCTTGTTGCTGATCTTGCTGATGGTTTTACTTTTGCTTCGCATGGTCCAGATACTGATATTCCCGCATCTGTTGCGAGTAACTTACTTGTAGGAATTGTTGCTGCAGAGTATATGGACATAGAGCGTAAAATTACCATAGACCCCTCTGATTTAGTGACCACTGTAAGACCAAGATTAGCAGCAGGAAAAAAATATGCTGTGCACGATTACCTGTACCTTCTCCTGCAAGAATCATCGCAGGAGGCATCTCACGTGCTTGCTCGAGCACTTGGTACCTCACGAACGGTTGATGTCATCACCGCGAAAGCTGAAGCGATTGGTATGGAAAAAACAAAATTTACACAAGCTTCCATGTTTCAGTCAGAAAACAGGACGACACCATCAGATTTGTACCAACTTCTTCGTTACATGTATTTTAATAGAAAGTTTCTACTTACTATAAGCGCAGATACAGCTGAGACACGTATTTATGGTGCGCCAGCTTTTTCAGATATTGAAAACCTATCTTTGTTTAAAGGAGATCCGCAATTTGTTGGGGGAGTGGTGGGGGATTCTGTAAACGGACACACAGGACTTTTTGTCTTTGAAATTCCGTTTGGCGAAACAGTTCGACCGGTAGGGATTATTCTTGATGGTTCAAAAAATGTAGAAGCTGATGTACAGGCAATACGGTCTTTTGTGGCGACAAGTTTTAGAAAATAATTAATCTATGTTGCAATATATTTCAGGAAAGGAAATTGCTGACGAACAAGAAATTGTGCAAAGAGCACAAGTACAATTATTTGAGAAAAAAGGAATTGTTCCACGCCTCGCGATTATTCAAACAGTCTCATCTTCTGTTATTGATACATACGTGCGATTGAAAAAGAAATACTCTGAACAAATTGGTGTCGAAGTGGTGCATTATAATATCGTTCCAGAAGAAGTAGAAACAACTATTACGTTTTTAAATAATGATCCAGAGATTCATGGCATCATTGTGCAGCTACCACTTGATCCGTCACTAAATCAGGACACAGTTCTTAACCTCGTTGCCAAAAATAAAGATGTTGATGGCCTTACAAAAGATTCTTTGTTTGTACCGCCAACAGTGCAAGGAATCCTTTGGCTTCTTGAAAAGCATGTTACTAATCTTATGCACAAAAAAATTGCACTTGTGGGTCGGGGTCGTTTAGTGGGCGCGCCCCTTGAAAGGGAGTTATTAAAAAGAGATATCACGGCAAGGGTTTTTACGAAAGAAGATAGTTTGGGTGACCTATATAATTTTGAAGTTATAATTTCTGCTACCGGAGTACCAAGCCTTCTTACTAATATACATATTCAATCTGGTGCATATGTACTCGATGCGGGCACTGCAGAAGAAAATGGCGCAATTCACGGTGATGCTGCGGATGAATTGTATAATCGTGATGATATTTCTATTACTCCAACAAAAGGTGGCGTGGGAATACTTACTGTGCGAGCACTTTTTGAAAATACACTTTTAGCTTGCGAAAAAAATATCCTTTGATTCTGTACTAAAATTCCGTATACTAGGAGGAACTCATGGTGCAAAAAATTCTCTTAGCAATGGTTACTATCTCAGTCACAAGTATTGGGATTGTAGGTGCTGCGTCTTTGTATAGTGAAAATTACACGAGTATTCAGAAGGAGTTTATTTTTGCAGAGAATATTCCAGATGCTACCAAAACTTTTCCACCAGTGTCTTTTCCAGAAATTACTGTTCAGGCTGTTGGGTTGTATGTTGGTACGGTTGACCTGACTTCAGGCACAGTGACACCTCTTTATACTAAAAACGAATATCAAAAACTTCCCATCGCAAGTATTTCAAAACTAATGACGACGTATGTTGCCACACGAAATAGGCGCCTAACAGACACGTTCACTATTACTGATTGGGCAATTTCTGGTCCGTGGCCATCAAATAAGTTTACCGTCGGAGATGTCTTTTCTTTAAAAGAACTTCTTGAAGCAGCTCTTGTTGAGTCAAACAACGATGCCGCTCGGGTCCTTGCTTCAACAATAGGAGAGCGAGCATTTGTTCAAAATATGAATATGGCAGCAGTAGCCTTTTCTCTTCCAGATACAAAATTATACTCAGCGGATGGTACTGAACGAATTCTTTCTGATACGTGGGTTGAAAATACATCCACGCCAAATGACATCGCTCATCTTATTGTAAGTTTATATAAAACATCACCAGAGCTTTTAAAAGTTACCACCATGCCTGAGGTGCTTATTTCCGATGTCACGGGTATGCATACGTTTACTGCTTACTCGACAAATAAACTTATAGATCGTTTTTCTGAAGGACTCACACTTTTAGGTGCCAAAACAGGAACTTCTGATAATGAGCGCAAGCATTTCGTAGTACTTTTTAAAGATGGTAGAGGTGATGCCTTTGTCGCGGTCGTTTTACAGTCAAAGGATAACTTTGCTGATATGACGACAATACTTGATGCGGTGACCAAGTATCAAAATGACTTGTATGCTCAAAATCAAAAAAGTATTGTAAGATAGATATATGCTCGACGTACTTAAAAAAATAGCTCTTCTTGCAATAGGATTTCTTGTTATTGCACTGTTTGCATGGCTCGTTTTCCCTTCATCTCAAAAAGCTGCTGACAGTATTGCTGAAAACAATGTTACTAAAAAAAGAACACTCGGGGAAATTATCGTGCGTGATTTCTTAGGTATTCCTAAGTGCGGTCTTTTGGGTGGTGGCTGTAGCGATCGGTTTTCAGATGGGCAAGCAACCTCTACTTCAAACGCACGTTTCTCAAATAAAGACATTCGACTTGTTGAGCCAACATCAGGGAGTAGTGTGAGAAGTGGTTTGCAAATAGAAGGCCTGGCTCGAGGAACGTGGTTTTCTCAAGGTATAGCTTCTGGAGAGGTTCGGAATGAGCGAGAAGAGAAGATAGGTGCGTTTACTATTCGTGCTAACGGGGCAACAAACTCAACTGCGTTCGTGTCTTTTTTAGGAACTATTACCTATGGTGATCCTGCGACAAAAACTGGCTATCTTGTTTTTAACAAAGCAAATCCTACGGGAGATGCGAAAAAAAATAGTGTTTTGTGGGTGCCTGTACGTTTTGAGGAAACGAGTTCTGGTTCTGGAATCCTTACTCCTCCTGGACAGAGAGAGTGTAAAAAAACAGGATGTAGCGGACAGATTTGTTCTGATGTAGATGTTATGACAACGTGTGAATATCGAGCTGAATACACCTGTTTCCAGGCAGCTCGTTGTGAACGACAAATAAGCGGGGAGTGTGGTTTTACACAAACTACAGAGTTGCAGTCTTGTCTTTCTTCTGCACGAAATAATTCTAGTAGTGGTATTTAATCCATCGGTATCTATGCCATATAAACTAGCTACGTACTTTGGTATAGGTGGCTTAGTACTTCTCGGTGTGGTTTTTTGGTATCAACCATTCGCAAATGTGGAAGACAATCTTTTTTTACAAGAAAATGTTCCTTTTTCAATTTTAGAAATACCAAAGAAAACAACAATACTTGTATTTGGCGATGTCATGCTTGATCGATCTGTACGAAAGTATATAGATGAACATGGAACTGCAGCTTTGTTTAAATATGTACAAAAAGATGTTGATGCCGCTGACATCACCCTCATTAATCTTGAAGGACCCATTACAACATACGAATCTGTTGTTTCAAAAGAAAACCTGCAGTTCACGTTTGCTACACATACTGCTCTTGATTTAAGCGTTGTTGGTGTTGATATTGTGAGCTTGGCAAACAATCATACAAATAATTTCGGACTATCTGGTTTGAAACAAACACGAGGATATTTAGACAATGCCAAGATTAGTTATTTTGGAGACCCATCAAACACAGAATCACAACTTGCATATCTGCTAAAGAAAGAAAAACTTACTGTTTCATTTGTTGGCTATCATCAATTTGAAAATCCTGAATTTACTCCCATACAAAACAAAATAAAAGAAGAAAAACAGAAAGGCAATTTTGTTGTACTCTATCCACATTGGGGAATTGAATACGAGAAAAAAGCTGGAGCTAAAGAGCGTGATCTTGCCCAATCCGCAGTTATTGCTGGCGCTGACATGGTTATCGGAGCTCATCCACATGTGGTACAGGATATGGATGCATACGAAGGCAAGCCTATTTTTTACTCACTTGGAAATTTTATTTTTGATCAATGGTTCACACCAGATGTTCAAGAAGGCCTGGCGCTTCTTTTGACATTTAGCGACAACACACTTGTCTCCATTGAACTTAAGCCATTTATACGAGAACGATACCAACCAAAATGGCTAGAAGGAGATGAAAGGGGTGCGTGGTGTAATGTGTACACCAAAGAAGTCTCTTTTCAAAAAGATAGTGAGAATACTTGTATGTTGAGTACAAAAGAAGTATAAAAACGATATAGCAATAAGAGGATATGCAAAAAAGAAAAAACCAAATGAATACAAAGAAAACAGACTGGGAGCCAGTTTCTCTTTGGTATATGAAATATCTACAAGAAGATACAGATTCGTATCATGCAAAAGTTATTATCCCAAATCTTCTGCGTCTTCTAGGTAATGTAAAAGGTAAACGAATTTTAGATCTCGGATGCGGAAATGGAGTTGTGGGTCATATTTTAGCTGAGCAAGGCTCTTTTATTTTCGGTGTTGATGGCAGCAAGACACTTATTGACTCGGCAAAAACCGGCGCAAAAACAAATGAAAAGTATTTCACTCAAGATGTACGCACAGGACTTCCCAAAGAGTGTAAAGATATTGATGCTTGCATAAGTATTCTTTCAATCCAAAATATGGATTCTCTGCACACAGTGTTTGAGTCCGTGGCAAAATCACTTACGAAAAATGGAACTCTCCATATAGTGACTCTTCATCCCAGTTTTCGTATTCCACAATTGAGTGATTGGACATTTGATGAAAAAAGAAATGAACAAGGCCGGACCGTTTTTACCTATATGTCTGAATCAAAAATAAGTATCGCTCAAAATCCAAGCAAAAAAGATTCTCCGCAGTCTATAACCTTCCATCGTCCACTGCAGGTGTACAGCAAAACACTTCAAAATGCAGGCTTCGGTATTCGTCGTTTAGAAGAGTGGTGCTCGCATAAAGAAAGCTTATCAGGCAAGAGAAAAGCAGCTGAAGACAAAGCGCGCAAAGAAATTCCAATGTTTTTGTATATTGAGGCTGTGCGTGTACAATAAGGGAATATGAAAACGCTTCTTATTGGAATTGTTGTTATTGCATTAGGTTTTTTCGCACTTGTTTGGTTTAAGGGCGCACCTCAAGACACCACTAATGGCGTGATTGGTGAATATAGTCCGTTTACAAAGGGGCCGAGTACAGCAAAAGTAAAAATTACAGAATATGCTGATTTTCAATGTCCATCATGTGCTGCAATGGCACCAACGGTTGAGGATCTTCTTGCAAAGTATCCAAATGACATTGAACTTACATTCAAACATTTTCCTCTCACACAAATTCATCGACGGGCACTTTTAGCCGCAAAAGTAAGTGAAGCGGCTGGAAAGCAAGGTAAATTTTTTGAAATGCATGACAAACTCTTTATCGGACAGTCAATGTGGGCATCAAACTCAAAAGCTGACGAAATTTTTGTAGGATACGCGACAGAGCTTGGTCTTGATATTGAACAGTTTAAAACAGATCTTAAAGATGCAACAATTGCAGCAAAAATTAAATCAGATCAAGCAGAAGGAATAAAAAATGACGTACAAGGAACTCCAACGTTTTTCGTAAATGGTTTGAAAGTTGAAAATGGTCTTTTTGTAACAACCGTTGAGGCGGCACTTAAATAAATTTATCTATGATTAAAGAGTTTTTCCTTAAGAAGGTTCTTGATTATAAACTAAAGAATGTTCCTGAAGAACAAAAGAAGTTTATTATGACGATTATGGAAAAGAATCCAGAACTTTTTCAAAAGATTTCAAAAGAAATTGAACATAAAACAAAACAAGGTGAAGGTCAGATGAAGGCGTCGATTGACGTGATGAAAAAGTATCAAAGTGAATTACGAGAAGTGCTCGAAGGTACGGATATCAAAATATAATCCATGGAAACACGGGAATTCTGGTTCTTTGTAAGTCTACTCACCGTGGCTATTCCTGCGAGCGTCTCTCTCACTACAAGTGCTATCTATATTCCTCTCAAAAAATTTCCTGCCGCCATCCGGGATGTTGCCTCTTTTTGGTATCAGAAACTGTATGTTGCGCTTGTGTTTAGTTTATTTGCGACCCTTGTTGGGCTTGGTGTGTATGTTCCGCTGGTATACGAGTCTTTAAAATTACAAAACCTTGAGGAAATTGTTCGGAGTGCACTATTTATTATCTATACAGTGAGCCTTTTTTTTCTAACACTTTCATTTAAAAAACAAACCCTTTCTACAGGAGGAATAGTGGCGCATAGTTTTTTTGCTTCGATGTTACTTGTTGTAGGAACACAAGAAAATACTCTCGATTTTCTTACTTACCTCTACGTACTCATTATTCTTGCCTTGTTTGCAATTGTGCGTTACGGTGTAAGTACTTTTAGTAAAAAACTCTAAATATTTATGGGATTATCAATCGGAATCGTCGGTCTTCCAAATGTCGGTAAGAGTACACTCTTTAATGCGCTTACTAAAAAAACAGTACCTGCAGAAAATTACCCCTTCTGTACCATTGATCCTTCGGTAGGAATTGTGGGTGTACCAGACATTCGTTTAGAAGTACTTTCAAAATTAAGTGGCTCAAAAAAGATTATTCCTGCAGCCATTGAATTTGTGGATATTGCTGGGCTTGTACGTGGTGCAGCAAGTGGTGAGGGGCTTGGAAACCAATTCCTTTCTCATATTCGAGAAACAGATGCTATAGGGCATGTGGTGCGTATATTTGAAGATGGCGCAGTGATACATGTAGATGGTAGTGTGCAGCCGCTTCGTGATGTGGAAACGATTGAGCTTGAACTCGCACTCGCCGACCTGCAAACAGTGGACAAACGATTACAGAACATTGGTCGTGATGCAAAAAGAGGAGACAAAGATGCTCTTCTCGAACAATCAGTACTTGAACGTATTCGACCACATCTTGATCAAGGTAAACGGGCAATTACCCTTTCATACACTGAAGAAGAATTTCGCGTACTTAGATCGCTCCAGCTTTTGACTATGAAGCCAATGCTTTACATTTTAAACAAAAAAGCAGGAGCATATAATCTTGATGAAAAGTCAGATCCGCGATTCGAAGAACTTGTAAACTATATTGCAAGCACTGGATCACTTGCAACTATTGTGGATGCAAAAATCGAAGACGAGCTCAAGGATTTTTCTCCTGAAGAGCAAGTTACTTTCCGTGTTGAACTTTCTGCACACAAAGATGGAATCCCAGAACTTATTTCGGGGGCATATAAATTACTTGGACTTGAAACATACTTAACTACTGGTGAAGTGGAAACGCGAGCTTGGACTATCAAAAAAGGTTCTACGGCACCAGTTGCAGGAATGGCAATTCATACCGACTTTAAAGAAAAGTTTATCCGTGCAGAAGTTGTGGCGTATGAAGATTTAGTTGCCTGTGGTTCGTATGCTGCTGCACGAACCCAAGGCAAGGTACGTACCGAAGGAAAGGACTACATTGTAAAAGATGGGGATGTGATTGAGTTTAGAATTTAAAATAAATTCTAAACTCAATCATCCAGCTCGCAACTGTCTTTTTTGTTGCGAGTCGGATAAATTTAAATAGCGGACTACTTCTTAATTGCCCCTAACTCTTTCTTCAGCTCAGAAAGCAAGATTTCAATTTTAGCAATCCTCTCTTGTTGTTCACCATCAACTTTCTGTTCTCGAATCATCTCTGAGTCGGTACTTTCTTCAAGTTCAGCCACATCTTCCTGGATTTCTTCAACATCCTCACTAATTTCTTGAACATTTTTTTCGATACCTTCAACGTCCTCACTGATCTCTTCAATGTCTTCTGAAATTTCCTCAACATCTTTTTGTATTTCTTCCATATCCTCACCGATATCTTCGACTTCTTCTTGAATGTCACCAATATCTTCCTCCACAGCTTCAAGCTGGGCGGTATTGCGGTTTATAGACATTTGAATAAAGAGTGCTAAATATATTGCTTCAAGTGATACAGCTGTCGTGAGCACCAGGAGCGCTTGTTCAAGAGGAAAGCCAAAGAATGGGAGAGAGAGAACTACAAGAAATAAAATGGTATGTAAAATGAGAGAAAAAGGGGATCCAATCCATAAAGTTGCCTTTTCAGCAAAAGAATCTATCTTTTTTGACATCTTTTTCTCTTTCATCTACTCAATATACCATTTCGTTTTATTTTTGATACACTCTGTAGATATATGGCACGCGTTCAAAAAACCGCAACAAAAACGGTAACTAAAAAGGCATCGAGTATTCCTGCTACATATGATCCTAAAAAAATAGAACCCATTCTTCAAAAAAAATGGGAAAAAGAAAAACCATTTAAAGCGCTTGCAAGTGGTAAGACAAAAAAGAAACCTTTTTATGTGCTATCAATGATTCCGTATCCATCAGGAATAGGACTCCATATAGGTCATCCGCGAAGCTACACTGCAACAGACATTGTGGCACGTAAAAAAAGAATGGAAGGATTTAATGTCTTAAATCCAATGGGCTACGATGCATTCGGACTGCCTGCCGAGCAATTTGCAATACAGAACCAAGTGCACCCCAAGAAAGCTGTCGCAATAAATGTTAAAACTTTTGAAGGACAGCTCAAAAGACTAGGATTTTCTTTCGATTGGGATAGAAAAATAAACACAACAGACCCTGGGTATTACAAATGGACGCAATGGATATTCTTGAAGCTTTACAATTCGTATTACGATACAAATAAAAAGAAAGCACTTTCTATTGATGAGCTTGTAAAGATTTTTGAGAAAAAAGGAAATCAAAGTATTAATGCTTTTATATCTGATCAAGTTTCTAACTTTACTAAAGATGATTGGAAGAAAATGTCTCCGTTGCAAAAGCAAGAGGTATTAATGAAGTACCGTCTTGCGTATGAGGGCGTTGCTCAAGTCAATTGGTGTGAAGCACTTGGGACTGTGCTTGCTAACGATGAGGTTGTTGATAGTAAAGAGGGGCCTGTATCAGAGCGTGGCGGGTACCCAGTAACAAAGAAGAATGTTCGGCAGTGGTTTTTGCGAATCACTGCGTATGCTGACCGACTTTTGTCTGGCTTAGATACGATTGCTTGGCCAAACCACATAAAGGAAATAGAAAAAAATTGGATTGGGAAAAGTGAGGGGGCTGAAATACTATTTAATCTTAATGTACCAGGTCAAGCTGAGGGTAAACATTCAGTAACTGTGTTTACTACTCGACCGGACACACTTTTGGGCGTAACATTTCTTGCGGTTTCAGCGGAGCTTGCACAAACGTGGCTTAATGTTGGCTGGCAGACAACTGGAGATGTTAAGGAGTATATAGAAAATGTTATTAAGGATCATGAAAAGAGTGATTTTGATGCATCGAAAGAAAAAACAGGAATTTTTACCCAGATATTTGCCACACATCCCGGAACACAAGAGAAGATTCCTGTTTGGATTGCGAATTATGTTCTTCCTGGATATGGTACAGGCGCAATAATGGGAGTGCCAGCACACGATGAACGAGATTATGAATTTGCTCAAACGTATAATCTTCCTATCAAGAATGTTATCGACCCAATTTTTGTTCGTGCTGACGTAAAAGATGCTACAAACTTTACTCCAAAAAATAAAATTGTCGCTCTTGTTGAAGCTCCTGACGGCAAGGTATTAACCATAAACTGGGGCTCAGCACTTGGTGGGCGGCTTCTTGTTGGTGGGACAATCGAAAATGGTGAACAGCCAGGTGAGACAGCATTACGTGAACTACAAGAAGAAACAGGTTATTGTAATGGACAGGTTATTTCTGTTGGTGAAGAAATATTTGATTACAAATACTTTGCAACTTCTAAAAATACAGCACACCAAGCCTTTACTCGTTTCGTACATATAAAACTTAAAGATCTTGAAAATAAAGGTGATGCGCTTGAAGATAATGAGAAAGGTAAATTCAAAGTTGAGTGGATACCGAAAGAGCAAGCCAAAAAAGAAATTGTTGAGGTGTTGCATGTATATGCTTTGGAGAAGTTTGGATATAATCTACCGTTTTCTGGCGAAGGTATTGTTGCTCGATCAGGCGTATTTTCTGGACTCACTTCCGTCCAGGCAAAAAAAGAAATTACAAAATCAGTTGGAGGTAAACTCGTCACTCGATACAAAATGCGTGATGCTATTTTTGCTCGACAGCGCTACTGGGGTGAGCCGGTGCCACTCTTTAAAGACAAGGAAGGAATTATTCATGAAGTAAAAAAACTTCCTCTCGCGCTTCCAAATACAACCTCATATGAACCAACAGGAACCGGCGAAGGTCCGCTCGCAAATATTACCTCTTGGAAAAAAGCTGGCTATGAAACAAACACTATGCCAGGTTGGGCGGGATCAAGTTGGTATTATTTACGGTATATGGATGCACAAAACAAAAAAGTTTTTGCAGATCCAAAAGAAATAAAATATTGGAACCAAGTAAATGTGTATCTAGGTGGAGCGGAGCACGCGACAGGCCACCTTTTGTATGCTCGTTTTTGGCACAAGGTTTTAAAGGATTATGGATTAGTGCCAACAGAAGAACCTTTTAAGCAGTTTGTTGCGCATGGTTTGATTCTGGCCTCAGATGGACGAAAAATAAGTAAACGTTGGGGGAATGGAATAAGCCCGGATGAAGTTGTTGCAACATATGGGGCAGACACCACTCGTCTTTATATTGCCTTCATGGGTCCGTACACTGAATCTATTCCGTGGTCAGACGAAAGTATTATTGGTTGTCGGCGCTTCATTGAGCGTTTGTATAAGAAAGCCCAGTCTGCTCTAAATGAAAAAGTTTCAACGAGTGATGCTGTTGCCGAAAAAGCAATTCATAAACTTATCGATAAAGTAACAAAAGATATTGAAAGTTATAGCTTCAATACTGCTGTTGCTAAGGCTATGGAAACAATGAATATAATTGATAGTTGTAAAGTCTCAGTAAAAGATTTTTCACTCATGCTTCAAGTGCTTAATCCATTTATTCCACATGTGACAGAATACTTATTCAAAGAGTGTGGCAACAAGGAGGGAATACACACAAGCTCTTGGCCAAAAGCGAACAAAAAGCTTCTTATTGACGATGAAATTACCATCGGCGTTCAAGTAAATGGAAAACTTCGAGGAACCATCACCGTACCCACTAATTCTCTCGAAAATGTAGTCAAAAAGGCTGCCCTAAATGAAGATAATGTGTTAAAATATTTGGAGGGAAAAGAGGTGATAAAGGTGGTTTATGTGCCAAATCGCATTATAAACATCGTTATTAAGCCATGATTTGACAAATTTATAGAAGTATCTTAATATAATAAGTAATTGTCCTATTAAAGTTTATGTCTACACTAACATTTAAGCCAAAACAGGTTACCAAAAAGCTTCTCTCACCGCTCTCAGGAAGGGCTAAAGATGTTGTTACTAGTCGTTTCGGTATTACAGATGGCGCTGAACGAAAGACCCTTGAGGCGATTGGAAAACAGTACGGCATTACTCGTGAACGAGTTCGACAAATCGAACAATTCGCCCTCTCTACAATTAAAAAGTCCGATACATTTGGAGAATTTACTCACGTTTTTGCTGAGCTTAAACAAGCGATTCATAAACTTGGCGGCATTGTTGCAGAGCATGACTTTTTAGGTAAAGTTTCTAAAGATGCTGAAACACAGAATCATGTGCACTTTTATCTCACACTTGGAGATGATTTTAAAAAACATAAAGAGGACGACAGTTTTCATCACCGATGGACTATTAATCAAAAGGTAACAGACATTGTTCACAATGCTCTCACTGAGCTCTACGCAGGTTTGGATAATGAAGAGTTGGTAAGTGAAAATCATATTATCGACACTTTTACTGCAAAACTAAGTGAACTTGCTCCAGAATATCGCAGTGAAGAAATAATTAAGCGTTACCTTACAATCTCAAAATCAATTGGCAAAAATGCTCTTGGTGAGTGGGGAAAGACATCATCACCACATATTCACACACGTGGAATTAAAGATTATGCATACCTTGTAATGCGAAAGTTTGGCTCACCAATGCACTTCAAGGACGTAGCGAAAGATATTTCAAAATACTTTGGCAAAAAGGCACACGTTGCAACGACGCACAACGAACTCATTAAGGATGAACGATTTGTACTTGTTGGACGAGGAGTATACGGACTTCGAGAATGGGGACATGTAGGTGGTGTAGTGCGTGACGTTATTGTGGAGGTGCTTAAGGAGTCAAAAAAACCAATGAGCAAAGAAGCTATCATTGATCAGGTACTTAAAAAACGTGTCGTGAAAGCAAATACTATTGCTGTAAATCTTCAAAACACTGATTTCTTCAAGAAAACAAAAGAAGGACTCTACGACTTAGCATAAGAATTCTATAAGTTTGGTATAATAGCGTAATGAATTACCTCGGGGCAATCATTACGCTATTATTTTTTATTGCACTTTCTGCAGGACTCGGCATACTCTGGTGGCGACACTGGGTACGACACGTGCAGGCTCAATTCCTAAACTCTATAAAATGGATTTTACTTGAAGTACGTTTACCTCGAGATCTTTTTAAGTCACCTCTTGCTATGGAAATGTTTCTCACTTCTTTGCATCAAGGGGGTGGAACAAGTACATGGTATGCAAAATTTTGGGATGGAAAAGTTCGTAATTGGTTTTCATTAGAAATTGCTTCATTGGAAGGGGATGTGCGTTTCTTTATTCGTACCAATGGTAAGTTTAAAAATGCAATTGAGTCTGCGCTGTATGCACAGTATCCAGGAATAGAAATAACAGAAACTGAAGACTACACAAACTATCTTCGTTACGATCCAAAAGAACACGATGTTTGGGGAAACGATTTTGCCCTAGTAGGTGAAGACGCTATTCCAATACGTACTTACGTAGACTATAAGCTCGACAAAGACCCTAAAGAAGAATTTAAAGTTGACCCAATAGCGCCCCTTATTGAATGGATGGGTTCAGTGAAAAAAGGTGAGCAGATCTGGTTTCAGATTATTTGTCGTGCGGTTGATGGAAAGTTTGATACTTGGAAACTAGATGCACAAAAAGCGCTGAACAAGATTTATTACGGACTTGAGCTTACAAATGATGAAGTAAAAGAAAAAATAAAAGAAGCGAAGGCTGAACTCGCAGAAGCTCGAAAAACAGATGATAAGGCTCGGGGGAATGTTCCAGAAGCAAAAAAAGATTCAGATCTCTCATATACAGATAAGCAAAAAGTTGAAGCGATTTATAACAATATTTCTAAACCTGGCTTCGAGGTGATGATTCGTGTTGCGTATATTGCAGATAAGAAACATTTTGATCCAAGAAATATTGATGCAGCAACAGGGTGTTTACGTCAATTTGGACATGGAAACTTCAATGGTTTTAGACCAGAAAATACAACGAGCTTCGATTTCCCTTGGGAAGATAGTACGGGAATTAAGTTAATTGGTAAAAAAGACGAAGCTGTCGCTAAAATTCAAAAACGAAAAGGCTTCTACAAGGCTCATAGCAATGAAGATTGGTATAACGGAATTCCGAGCGGTATACTTCATGATGTTTGGGAGGCTTTTAAAATTCGGTTTTTCTCAGTTGATCCGATAAAGGCGTTTAAAAAACCATCTGTAAAAGATGACCCAACTCGTTTTATATTAAATACGGAAGAGCTCGCAACGGTATACCATTTCCCTGGACAAGTCTCAGCTGCGCCGTCGCTCAAACGTATTGGATCTACAAAGGCAGAACCACCTATTAATTTACCACTCTAATTATGAAAACGGTTCCAATTCTTTTTGGGTTTGTATTTTTTATTTTGCTTTTTACACACAGCACACCTCTTTCGTGCGGACCGCTTGCTATAACGGTTGAAAAAAATGACTCTGTTCACGATGTGGCAACAAAACTAAAAGAAGCTGAGTGCATCTATTCGAAAGGTTTATTTGAAAAATACGGCGTACTTTTTGGTGTCCATGTTCAGGAAGGGTTTTACGATATTCCTACTCGAAAAAACTTTTTCGAGTATTTGTTTCTTTTTGAAAAGAGTACCTATCGAAAAGCAATTCGAGTGACAATTCCTGAAGGTTCAACAAATAAAGAAATAGCTGCTTTGTGTGCTCAAAAACTTTCACAATGTAACCCAAAACGTTTTCTAGAAAAAACGAAGAATAAAGAGGGGTATCTTTTCCCCAACACGTACGAATTTATTGGAAACGAGACCGAAGACGCTCTTATTGCGGTTGCAGAGAAGGAATTTATTATACAGACACAGAATATTCTGACTCAACTTTCTGAACCAGAAAAGAAAAAAATTATAATTTTGGCTTCTATTTTAGAAAAAGAGGCTAATACAGAAAAAGATATGCGAATTGTTTCAGGAATTCTCTACAAACGACTCAAAATTGGAATGGCGCTTCAGGTAGATGCAACTCTTTTTTATGAGCGCGGAAAAACATCTGCCCAATTAACCACCTCCGATCTTGCAAAAAATTCTCCTTATAATACGTATGTAAATACTGGATTACCACCAACTGCTATTTCAAATCCGGGGAAAGTGGCGCTTCTTGCAGCACTAAGCCCAGAAACTACTTCGTACTTATTCTATTTAACGGGTGACAATGGGGAGATGTATTATGCACGCACGCACGAAGAGCATGTACAGAATAAAGCGCTTTACCTTAAGTAAATAACTAAGTACAATCAAAACACATGAAATCAGAACTCCTTGCATTTATCGATGTTGAAACAACGGGTTTGGATGCCGAGAAGCATGAAATTATTCAGCTTGCGTGCGTTATTGCAAAACAAACATCTCGTGTTGGAAAAGGTCCTGAAATAAGCATTGTGGAAGAATTTGAGCTCAAGGTAGCCCCAACTCGATTACAGGATGCGGAAGAAGAAGCGCTTCGCATTAATGGTTTTAACGAAATGGAGTGGGTATTTGCCATCGACCTAAAGAATGCCATGGAACACCTCGCAAAAAAAGCTAAAGGGGCTATTATGGTTGCACATAATCTTACGTTTGATGCTGCTTTTATTGATAAGGCATTCAAAACAACAGGTGTAGAAAACACGATGCATTTTCAAAGGCTCGATACGCTTTCTATTGCTTTTGCACAACATTACAATAAAACAGAAATTGATAAATACTCATTACGTTATCTTTGTGAAATGTATGGTATCAAAAATGAACGTGCCCACACAGCTCTCGCTGATACAAAAGCTTTGTACGAAGTGTATAAAAAAATGATGAATGCATAACAATTCTGAAAAAACAGTATTTCTTGGAATGTCAGGCGGGGTAGACTCGTCTGTTTCAGCATATCTATTAAAACAAGAAGGTTACAATGTAGTCGGAGTTTTTATACAAGTGTGGCAACCAGAAGGTTTCCCTTGTACCGCAAAAGAGGATCGACTCGATGCTATGCGAGTAGCGGCACAGCTTGATATTCCATTCCTTACCCTTGACCTGGAGGCGGAGTATAAAAAGGGTGTCATTGATTACATGTTGGAAGAATACAAAAAAGGTAACACGCCAAATCCTGATGTTATGTGCAATAAAGAGGTGAAGTTTGGCGCATTTTTAAATTGGGCACAAGCACGTGGCGCAGACTATGTTGCAACAGGGCACTACGTTCAGGTAGAGCATGGAGTATCCGAATCAAAGATATTCTCCAGTATAGATTCCGAAAAAGATCAGACATATTTTTTATGGACACTTACCCAAAAACAAATAAAACATCTTCTTTTTCCTATCGGTCATCTCAAAAAAAGTCAGGTGCGAACGATTGCTGAAAAACAAAATCTCTACACTGCTCCAAAAAAAGATAGCCAAGGGCTATGCTTCGTTGGTACTATTTCATTCAAAGAACTCTTAAAACATGAATTAAAGCCAGTTCAGGGTAATGTTTTAAATGAAGTTGGGGATAGTATTGGAACTCACGACGGAGCTATTTTATACACAAAGGGGGAGCGTCATGGATTTTCTATTACAAAAAAGACTCCGAATGACGAGAGATTATTTGTTGTTGATAGGGATATACAAAAAAACACCGTTACTGTCTCGAACCAAGTACCTGAAGAAAATCAAAGGTTACTTTCAAAGCATATTGTACTTCACGAAGCTTCTTTTACTAGAATTCCTTTTTCTGTTGGACAGGCATTTCTTGTTCGTTTTCGGTATCGTGCAGAACTTTTTTCCTGCTCAATTATTGAAAATAATTCCGAAACTATTACTCTTGAAATAGATATTCCTGTATCAGTAACAAAAGGTCAGTCAGCTGTTTTGTATAGTGTGGATAACGTGGAGTTGCGCGGAGGAGGTATAATAAGTTAATGGAATTTTTTCAATCAACTGAAGCACAGATTTCTGTCAGAATTATCATAGCTTTAGTTCTCGGACTCGTTATTGGTATCGAGCGTGTTCGGGCACATAAAACAGCTGGCCCGAGAACATATGGTTTGGTAGCAATGGGTGCTGCACTTTTTGTTGCATCGGGACAGCTTGTAGAAGAGCTCAGTATTGGTCCAGTTGATTCACTTCGTATTGCCGCACAAGTTGTTGCGGGTATTGGATTTCTTGGAGCTGGAGCCATTATGTTTCGTGATAATCATGTCACAGGACTCACGACAGCAACAGGCCTTTGGGTTGCTGCGGGTATAGGTATTGCGTGTGGTTTTGGATTCTACACCTTAGCAACAATCGCCACTGTTGCAACGGTTGTGACTTTCACTATTCTTTGGAAGATAGAAGATAAGTTTATTGCTCCTCATGACGATGTTAAATAGTTGGGTTGCTCTTGCTCTTTTAGGTGCTGTTGCGGCATCGCTCGGGACTATTTTTGCAAAGGTTGGCCTCGCTGACATTCCAGCACACGTGGTGACCACTATTCGTGGAATTGTTATGGCAATTGTAGTTACATTATTTACTCTTTTCATTTCCAAAAAAGTACACGTTTCTTCATTTTCAGAATTACCAATCTCGGCTTGGGTTTTTATAGTTCTTTCTGCTGTGTGTGGAGCACTTTCGTGGCTCCTCTTTTTTCAAGCGCTTTCTATTGGTCCGGCACAAGGAGTAACGGTGCTCGATAAAACGAGCCTTCTGTTTACCCTCATCTTAGCGGCACTTTTCCTGGGAGAATCTTTTACAGTAAAAACTGCAATCGGCGGACTTTTTGTACTTCTTGGGACACTCCTTGTTGCGCTTCCGTGGGCATCTTTTGAGTCGTTTTTTCGATCTATTGGATTCATAAAGTAATCACTGTTATACTCGAGACATAAGACTTGCGTATGAAAACCAACGACGTACGAGCGTTATTTTTGAAGTTTATGGAGAAGAAAGGGCACGTGATTGTGGCTTCGTCTCCGCTCGTGCCAGAAAATGATCCCACAACTTTGTTTACAGGCTCTGGAATGCAGCCGATGGTACCATACCTTTTAGGGCAAAAGCATCCACTTGGAACAAAGATTACTGATTCACAAAAATGTTTCCGCAGTCAGGATATAGAAGAGGTGGGTGACAATCGCCATACGACTTTTTTTGAAATGCTTGGAAACTGGTCGCTTGGTGATTTTTTTAAGCAAGAACAAATTCCGTGGATGTGGGAATTTTTGACAGAGGAAATTAAACTCGACCACGAACGTCTTTATTTTTCTTGTTTCAAGGGAAATGAGTCTCTTGGAATTCCAAAAGATACAGAGTCAGCAGAACTTTGGCAAAAACTTTTTAAAACAAAAGGGATTGATGCAAAAATAGGTGAGAATCCAGAAGTTGACGGTATACAAGCCGGTGAACGAATTTTTTATTATCCTGAAAAGAAAAATTGGTGGAGTAGATCGGGAGTACCAGGAAATATGCCTGTGGGTGAGCCAGGTGGACCAGATACTGAGATGTTTTACGATTTCTACCCAGATCTCGGACGAAGCTGTATTCCAAACACAGTCTGGAGTGGCGAATTTTGCCACGTAAACTGCGATTGCGGACGTTTTGTGGAGATTGGTAACAATGTCTTCATGGAGTACGTTAAAACAGAAAATGGCTTTGAAAAACTCGCACAGCAAAATGTAGACTTTGGCGGTGGACTTGAGCGCATGACTGCAGCAACACAAAATGATGCTGATGTGTTTAATATGGATGTGTTTGATGTTGCAAAAGCAACCATTGAGCGATTGTCAGGAAAGAAATATGTAGGTGAGGCACAATATGCATTTCGAGTGATTCTTGACCACATTCGAGCCGCAACATTTTTAATAAGTGACGAAGTACTTCCGGGAAACAAGGATCAAAGTTATTTTGTGCGCCGACTTATTCGGCGGGCGGTGCGTTTTGCCCGCAATCTTGATATTCATACAAACTTTTGTGCGGAAGTTTCTGACTCATTTATTCAGGTGTATAAAGCTGAGTATACAAATCTTGAAACAAAGAGAGATAATATTTTGAGTGAGATCACAAAAGAAGAAGAAAAATTTAGAAAGACACTTGAAAATGGAATTAAAGAGTTTGAAAAAATAAAAGAAATAAACATTTCAGGAGAACAAGCCTTTGATCTTTTACAGTCATTTGGTTTTCCAATTGAACTAACTGAAGAATTAGCAAAAGAAAGAGCTCTGACCGTTGATCGAGCTGAATTCGACAAACTTAAAGATGCTCATGCCGAAAGTTCGCGCACCGCATCAGCGGGAAAGTTCAAAGGTGGACTAGGGGGAGATGGGGAAATGGAAGTAAAATATCACACTGCAACACACCTACTTCATCAAGCGCTCCGCGAAGTGCTCGGCGAGCATGTGTTCCAAAAAGGTTCAAACATAACTCCGGAACGTCTCCGTTTTGACTTCTCACACGACACAAAAATGACCGACGAGGAGAAAAAGAAAGTTGAAGACCTTATTAATTCAAAAATTGTTGCAGATTTGCCAGTCACTCGCGAAGAAGTTTCATTTGAAGAAGCAAAAGCTCGTGGGGCAATTGGACTTTTTGAAGATAAATATAGTGATGTGGTGAGTATTTATCGTATTGGAGAAGGTAAAAAAAGGGGGGATAGTAATCTCTACTCTATTGAATTCTGTGGTGGCCCACACGTTGAACATTTAGGACTACTTGGAACATTCAAAATTCAAAAAGAAGAAGCGGTGAGTGCGGGTGTGCGACGTATCAAGGCAGTTTTACAGTAGCTTATTCTCGCTAAAAAGTTTTGTAATTCTGTTTGTAGGGTATACTTATCTACATGAAGGGTCGTGCGCCGCTTTTAAAAGAAAGTTACTCTCTTGTGCTTGATATCTATCTTGGTGGTGTTAGTGGTGCAATAGTGAGGAATGGTGTTATTGAACATCTGTCTCATAATAAAGCGCCCATTACTTTAGAAAATGAACCGCAGAAGCTGCTTGCGCAAACGGAGATACTTCTTTTCAGAACTCTTGACGAGCTTGCCTCTAAAAAGAAAATTGTACAAACGTGCATTTTTATCGATGCGCCCTTATCGTATTCTGAAACACATGAAGTTTTGTTTCAGAATGAAGACGCAACGTTTTTTGAACAAAATACAAAAGAGATAGAGGGTACACTTGATTTACCGAGCATATATACTGAACTTCTTGGGCCACATACTTCTGATGGGATTATTCTTGAACATTCACCACAAAATCACACCCTAAATGGTTATTCTAGTTCAAATCTTTCTCTATCAGGCGAAAGAAAGGCTGATATTGTTCAACAGTGGATACAAAGAAATGTATATACTGCGCTTCAAAAAGCAAAACAGTCCTACATTCTAGGTAAAGACATCTTTTTACCAAATCTTATTGTAGGGAAAACTAATACTGATGTTTTGATGCTGGGTGAAATAGTGAGTGTGTATTATCACAAGAACATGAGTGCTGTTTTAAATACAGGTACGGGAATTGTAATATCAAAATGTGCACAAACACAGAGTCAATCTTTTTTACAAGTAGAAAGCATGCTCAAAAGTATTGAACGTACTCATGGAACAAAGAATGCTTTATACAAAGAAGTTGTAAAAGATTTTTCACACGCGTTCTCACATAGTTTTACAAAAGATATCCAGTCAAATAATGTCCCTTGTCCAACAGTATATGTAGGAGATTCTTTTATGCTTCCCGTTGTGGAAGATGCTTTGGCATCAGAAAAAAACATAGATTTTGTGGAAATATACAAAGGTGGAGACGCACGTCTCACATATATTATTAAAAGTAAGGTACAATAATTACAAATATTGTATGCAAGACATCGTTCCTAAAAAAAGCATTCGAGAAATTACTAAACCACATGTACCAGGAAGTGTGGCGCCACGAAACACATACCAGAAAGTTCCTGATGTGGTTACGGTTGCTAAAGATAGCGCAACTCAGTTTGATGAATATCCGCACACAAAAACTGAATTTTATACGAAAGAAAAGAAACGTGGATGGATACTTCCGGTATTTATTGTTGCGGTACTCATTTCTGTTGGTGGATTTCTTCATTTTCAAAAAAGCGCTACGGTATACGTAACCAGTAAGCAAGAAATTTTCACATTTAAGGATACTGATATTGTGATACCTACTAGTAGCTTAGAGATACTATCAATAAGTACATCAACTACTATTGATATAAAAACAAGTACTGGAACACCAGCCCTTATGAAAGCAAAAGGTACAGTGACCCTCTACAACTCAAATTCTACCGAGCAACTCCTTGTTGCTGGCACACGACTTGAGACTCCAAATGGAAAAATATACCGTCTCGATGGACGCATTACTGTACCTAAGATGATAAATAGCAGTACCCCAGGATCAATTCAAGCTCTTGTAACAGCAGATAAGCCAGGTGAAAGCTATAATGTGTCCCAAGCAGACTTTACGCTTCCTGGGCTTGTCGGGACTGCTCGTTATAAAACAGTCTATGCTCGAACCAAGGGTGCAATTGCAGGTGGCTCAGAAACAGCAGTGCGTTTGATAGATGAAAAAGATAAAAATCAAAAAATGGAAACATTTTTAACAGAAAACAGAGTGTCTCTTGAGGCAAAACTTCGCCTTCAAAAGAAAGCTTCTACAACTATCATTCAAGAACCACTCACAACGAGTAGTTTTGAAAAGATTTCGGATACACAAGGACTCGTTACCCTTACTACTTCAATGCATCTTTTGGATACCAAAGAATTTGCCACCCTCCTCACAAAAAACCAAAAACAAAACACAGTTATCACAATGGATTTTGCCCAGGATTCAACAGGTATGATTGTTACATACGTATCGGAAGATAAAGAAGGAGTTCGTGTGAAAGTAAGCGGTGTAGCTTCGGTGCGCCCATATGTGAATATGGAAGATATCAAAAACGCTCTTGCAGGTACTTCAATGAAGCAGTTTCGAGAACACATTAAAGATGTACAAGGAATACAGGAGATACGATTTACTTCAAGACCTTTCTGGGTGAGCACATTTCCTTCAGCTTCTCGTATTTTTGTAGAACAAAAATAAATTACGTGGTTGTGACTTTGTAATTTTACTATATACTGTCTCCATATATGCCAGATGCTGAACCGGTCCAAGGACAAGTAATAGAAGCGCTCCCGAGCACGCTTTTCAAAGTGAAATTAAAAGATACCGACACTGAGGTTCTTTCGTATTTAGGGGGTAAAATGCGTATCCATAAAATACGAATTCTAGTAGGGGATAAGGTGGCTGTACTACTTGATCCATATGGTGGTAAAGCGAGAATAGTGAAGCGTCTCTAGAGTCCTTGCGTTATACATAAAAATATCGTATTATACATAACCATATTGCCGTTATCATGAAAATCAAATCAACAATCAAGGCAAAAGACTTGCGTAATGGAGAATTTCTTGTTCGCCGAAACGGGAAACTTTTCCGTATTAACAAGAAAGACCCAGCTCGCAAGGCTCGACAAGGGTAACAATTTATAATTATTAAAGCACATGCGAATTTCAGGTATTACAATCCCAGAGAAAAAACGTCTCGAAATCAGCCTTACCGCAGTTTTTGGTATTGGTCGACCACGAGCAAAAACAATTCTTCAGAAATTGAAGATTGATGAAAGTAAGTCAGCTAAAGATCTTACAGAAGAACAAGAAAATGCTATTCGAAAAGAGATCGAGGCTTTTAAAATTGAAGGAGATCTCAAGCGTGATGTTGCTCAAAACATTAAGCGTCTTAAGGATATCAAGGCCTACCGAGGTGTACGACATATGCGTAAAATGCCTGTACGAGGCCAGCGCACAAAGACAAACTCTCGAACTGTTCGTGGAAATGTTCGAAAGACTATGGGAAGCGGTCGACGAAAGGCTGAAAAGACATAATCCTTTTACATATCTAACTATTTAATACTATGGGAAAAAAACGAATTGTAAAAAAGGCTGGATCCACAATGGACCAAGGTCTTAAGGCTCGATCACTCGCAAAGCTTGTAAAGCGAAAGCTGACACATGGTGTGCTTCATGTTGAGGCAACATACAACAATACAAAAGTAACCCTTTCTGATGTTGAAGGTAATACTATTGCATGGTCTTCAAGTGGCGCTCTTGGATTTAAAGGCGCAAAAAAGGGTACTCCGTTTGCGGCATCAAAAATTGGTGAACTTCTTGGTGAAAAAGCTCTCCAAGCTGGAATCAAAGAAGTTGACGTTATTATTAAAGGCGTTGGCTCTGGACGAGAAGGTGCACTTCGTGCATTTATCGCTCACGGTATTGATGTACTTACTATCAAAGACCGTACACCAATCCCACACAACGGTCCTAAGGCTCCAAAGCCACGACGTGTGTAATCTGTAATACTATATGAAATTAAAAGCAAAAATAGCTCGACGAATTGGAGAACCTTTGATTGGACAAGCAAAGAAGGTTTCTGTTATCAAGCGAAACTTTCCACCAGGACGTCTTGACTCACAGCGAAAGCACAAGACAAGTTCTTCTGAATACAAAGGTCAGATGAAGGAAAAGCAAAAGACACGTTTTAGTTACGGTCTTAAGGAACACCAATTTAAAACATACGTAAAGACTGCCGCGCTCACAAAAAACCCTATTGATGTTCTCTTTGCAACTCTTGAACACCGACTCGACAACGTTGTATACCGATCTGGTTTTGCAAACACACGACAGTTTGCACGACAACTTGTAACTCACGGTCACATAACAGTAAACGGTAAACGACTCAATGTTCCTTCATACCAGACCAAAAAAGGTGACGTGGTAGCTATCCGTGAGGGTAGTATGGGAAAGAGTCCGTTTCTTCTTGTTAAAGAAACGATCAAAGAACACAAAGAGCCACAATGGCTAAAAATTGATCGTATGGAACTCAAGTCAGAAATTACCAGCGAACCAAAAGACACTGAGAAGTCATTCAACCTCCAAACGGTTCTTGAGCTTTACAGTCGATAGTAGGGGATAACCGTTTGCAATTTGTCAAGCGGTAGTGTACAATTTATCAATTCTAGCTTGTTCGAGCGTATATTATGTCACATTCAATACTTTTACCTTCTAAACCAAAAATAGTTTCAGAAGATGGTTTTTCGGGCGTTTACGAAATCGATGGATTATATCCAGGATACGGACACACATTAGGAAACTCTCTTCGAAGAATTATCCTTTCGTCACTTCCTGGCGTTGCAATCACATCAATTAAAATTGATGGTGTTCAGCATGAGTTCTCTACAATGGCGGGGGTAAAAGAAGATGTTATTACAGTTCTTCTTAATCTTAAGCGCATTCGTTTTGCTATGACAGGCGATGAACCACAAGTGGTTACTATCGATGTTAAAGGGGAAAAAACCGTTACCGCTAAAGATATCGAAGTTGGTGGACAGGTAGAAGTTACAACAAAGGACCAGTACATTTGTGAACTTACACAAAAGAGCGCTGTTTTCTCTGTTGAAATGACACTTGAAAAAGGTCTTGGATATGTTTCAAAGGAGAATCATCGAAAAGAAAAAACTCCAATCGGGACTATCGCCCTTGATGCATCATTTACTCCTATTCGTCGCGTAAGTTACGAAGTAGAAAATATGCGTGTCGGTGACCGAACTGACCATAACCGTCTTCGAATTACTATTGAAACAGATGGCACAATTACACCTCGAAAAGCCCTCGAATCTTCAATTGAAGCCATGATCATGCAGCTCCAGGCAGTTGTTGGATTTAGAGAATCTCTTACTTCTCAAGCAAATCCTGAAAAGTCAGAAGTTGTTGCCGAAGAAACTGATCTTACAAAGGTAAAGATTGAAGACCTCGACATTTCAAAACGATCTCAAAACGCTCTTATTGAAGGAGGAATTAAATCAGTTGCAGGACTTGCTCGAAAAAGTGAACAAGATCTCCTTGAAATCGATGGAATTGCTGAAAAAGGGGTTGAAGAAATCAAACTTGCTCTCACAAAACTCGGTGTCGTATTAAAAGATTAGTCGTATGAATCATCACAAAACAGGAAGAAAATTTGGTCGGGAAAAGAATGCACGTGTAGCACTCGTACGAGGCTTACTCCTTTCTCTTATCGAACATGAAAGTATTGTTACAACTGAAGCAAAAGCGAAAGAAATCCGCCCACGCATTGAAAAGCTTGTAACACGAGCAAAAGAAGATACTCTTGCAAACAAACGTATTGTTCTTTCTCGACTTTACAACAGCACAAAGGCGACTCGAAAACTTTTTGCCGATATCGGTAAACGGTTTGACGGTGTACAGGGTGGCTATACTCGTATTATTAAACTTGGTCGCCGCACAGGAGATGCAAGTAAAATGGCAGTAATTGAATTCACAAAGTAATATGAAACACACAATCGACGCCACAAATCAGTCTCTCGGACGAATTGCTACACAGGTAGCTGCGCTTTTGAATGGAAAAAATACTGTTACTTTTGTTAAAAATAAAGTTGCAGAAGTAGAAGTTGCAGTTATTAATGCTTCAAAACTTAAAGTAACGGGAAGTAAAATGAAAGAATCTGTGCACAAGCGCTACTCTGGATACCCAGGAGGCCTTACACAAGAATCTCTTACACATGTTGTTGCAAAAAAAGGTCACGCTGAGCTTATCAAACATGCGGTAGAAGGAATGCTTCCTAAAAACAAGCTCCAGAAAATTCGCATGAAGCTTCTTACTATTTCTGAATAACTTTTATGACAACAAAACGATACATTGAATCAGTAGGACGACGAAAAACCGCAATTGCGCGAGTACGTATTTCTGAAGCTGCAAAACGAGTTGTTACAGTAAATGATAAAGAACTTGCTGTGTACTTTCCAACGAAAGAACTCCAAGCAATCGTTCTTTCTCCTCTTGAAGCAGGAGAACTCGTACACACGTACTCAGTTTCGGTAAAAGTTCTCGGCGGTGGTATTCATGCTCAGGCAGAAGCTGTTCGTCACGGACTTTCTCGATCTTTAGTGAAAGCAGAAGGTACTATCAAGGATGCTCTGAAGAAGCTTGATCTTCTCAAACGTGATCCTCGAGCTGTAGAACGAAAGAAATTTGGTCTCAAGAAAGCTCGCAAAGCTCCAACTTGGTCAAAGCGTTAATTTTCAATCGAAAATTCTATATGAAAAACTGCCATTTTATGGTAGTTTTTTGTATATATGGATGAGAAAGAATTAGACGAAACACAAATAGAAGATGTATCTTTTGAGTCTACCGACACTGAAGGTGTAGAAGAAACTCAGGGTGCAAAAATAAAGAAACTCCGTGAAGAAATAGAGAAATTACGTAAGGAACGTGATGAGTATTTGGTTGGCTGGCAAAGAGCTAAAGCTGACTATGTAAACCAATCTAAAACGTATCTTGAAGAACGCTCTGATTTAATTAAAAACGCAGCTCGAAAAACTATCTCCGCAATACTTCCAACACTTGATACCTATGACTTAGCGAAAAGTAATATTGACGCCTGGAATGCAGTGGATGCAAATTGGCGCACAGGCATAGAATATATCTTTCAGCAACTCTTAAATACTCTTGAAAATGAAGGTTTAAAAAAGTTTGGAAAGGTTGGAGATGTGTTTGATCCAAACCTCCACCAGAGCATTGAAGCAATCCCAGTTTCTGATAGAATGCAAGATGGTACCGTCCTTTCAGTCCTGCAAAGTGGCTATATGCTACATGAGAAAGTTATTCGTCCAGCAAAGGTGAATGTCGGAATATACAAACAAGAATAATATTATTTGAAATTAGAACATTTTAGACTATGGCAAAAATTATCGGAATCGACTTAGGAACAACAAACTCTGCGGTTGCCATTATCGAAGCAGGGCAGCCAAAGATTATTGAAAATATTGAAGGTAATCGTACAACACCGTCAATTATTGCTCAGGCAAAAAATGGTGAACGCCTCGTAGGACTCCTTGCCAAGCGTCAGGCAGTAACAAACCCACATAACACCATTTACGGTGTGAAGCGCTACATGGGGCACCGTTTCGACGATGCAGAGGTACAAAAAGACAAGGCAAGTGTTCCGTACAAGATTAAAAAGGCTGAAAATGGTGGCGTGCTTGTGGAAATGGATGGTAAAGACTACCGACCTGAAGAAGTTTCAGCAATGATTTTACAAAAAATCAAAGCAGATGTTGAAGCAAAACTCGGTGAGAAAATTACAGAAGCAGTTATTACTGTTCCTGCATACTTCAACGACTCACAACGACAGGCAACAAAAGATGCGGGTAAAATTGCAGGTCTTGATGTGAAGCGTATTATCAACGAACCAACAGCAGCTGCGCTTGCGTACGGATTTAACTCTAAAAAAGATCAGCAAATCGCGGTGTACGACTTTGGAGGTGGGACATTCGACGTCTCTATCCTTGAAGTCAGTGGCGATGTTATTGAAGTGAAGTCAACAGACGGTGACTCACATTTAGGTGGAGAAGACATTGACCAGAAAATTGTAAAATTTATCGCTGATGAATATAAGAAAGAAAGTGGTATTGATGTTACAAGTGATGCCCTTGCACTCCAGCGATTGAAAGAAGCAGCTGAGAAAGCAAAACATGAGCTTTCAACAACAATGGAATCAGAAATTAACATTCCATTTATTACTTCAGATGCTTCAGGGCCAAAGCATCTCCTTATGCGTATGTCTCGAGTGCAACTCGAAGGAATTGCAAAGGAATTTATCGATCGATCTATTGAGATCACTAAGCGTGCGCTTGAAAATTCTCCATTCAAGAAAGATCAGATTGATGAAGTGATTCTTGTGGGAGGACAGACTCGTATGCCTGCGATTGTAGAGGCGGTAAAAGCTTTCTTTGGGAAAGAGCCAAATAGAACTATCAACCCAGATGAAGTAGTAGCGCTCGGTGCAGCTGTGCAAGCCGGAGTTCTGCAAGGTGATGTGAAGGATGTTCTTCTTTTGGATGTGATCCCACTTTCTCTCGGTATTGAAACTATGGGAAATGTAGCTACAAAGCTTGTAGAACGTAATACCACTATTCCAACGCAGCGATCTCAAACCTTCTCAACTGCTGCTGACAATCAAACTTCAGTGGAGATTCATATCGTACAAGGTGAGCGACCTATGGCGGCTGACAACAAATCTCTTGGGCGATTTGTACTCGACGGCATTCCACCAAGTCCGCGTGGTGTACCACAAGTAGAGGTAACCTTTGATGTTGATGCGAACGGAATTTTGCAGGTAAAGGCAAAAGACAAGACTTCAGGTAAAGAACAGAGTATTCGTATTGAGGCATCTTCTGGTCTTAAAGAAGAAGATATCAAGCGTATGCAGCAAGAAGCAGAAATCCATGCTGAGGAAGACAAGAAAAAGAAAGAATTAATTGAGGCTCGTAACATGGCACAGTCACTTGCATACACCGCTGAGAAAGCTCTCAAAGATGCTGGAGATAAAATAAGTGACGAGGTGAAGAAAAATGTACAAATAGAAATTGAAAACGTACAGAAAGTAATGTCAAGCGAAGACAAAGATGCTATTGAAAAAGCAACGGAAAGCCTAAGTACTGCAATGCAAAAAATTGGTGAAGAAATGAGTAAGCACCAAGCTGATGCACCACAAGCTGACGCTGAACCAAAGCCGGAAGAACCAAAAACTGAATAATTTTTATAAAACAAAATCCTGCAAAAGCGGGATTTTGTTTTATATTGAAAAGTTATAAAAATCAAGTACTATATGAATACCTATGGCGGCGAAAAACTACTATGACATTCTTGGGGTTTCAAAAGGTGCCTCTAAAGATGAAATAAAAAAAGCTTTCTATAAACTCGCCCACAAGTACCACCCAGACAAAAAAGAAGGTGACGAGGCAAAATTTAAAGAAGTAAACGAGGCATACCAAACTCTCTCTGATGATCAAAAACGACAACAATACGATACCTACGGACAAACCTTTAATGGCGCTGGTCCTCAACAAGGTGGAGGTTTTGGTGGATTTGATTTTTCTGGATTTCAAAACAGCGGAGGCTTTAATGTAAACATGGATGATATTGGAGATATCTTCGGTGATTTTTTTGGAGGTTTCGGTGGTGGTGGACGATCTCGAAAACCTCGTGGGGCAGATATCTCAGTACAAGTTCTTGTTTCATTTGAAGAATCTGTTTTCGGGGCAAAAAGAACACTCCAGATGACCAAAAATGCAGCATGTGAGACATGTACTGGCACAGGTGCGGCACCTCACTCAAAGATGAAAACCTGTGACACCTGTAAAGGTCAAGGTAAGGTGAAAGATACACGAGCATCTTTTTTGGGTGGAATATCAATGGTGCGAATTTGCGATACGTGTCATGGGGATGGAAAAGTTCCAGAACAAAAATGTAAGACTTGTAGTGGAGATGGAGTAACCCGTAAGCGAGAGGAAATAACAATTGAAATTCCAAAAGGTATTCAAAATGGAGAGACGCTGCAGATGTCAGGTGGTGGGGAGTCAATACAAGGTGGAACACCAGGGAATTTGTATGTGCAGATAAAAGTTGAGCCGCACAAACTCTTCAAGAGAGATGGGTATGACATTGTGTATAAACACTCTATTTCTGTGAGTGATGCAATTCTTGGTGCGAAGCAAACTATTAAAACTCTCGATGGGGAGCATGCTCTCCATATACCAGAAGGTTCAGCTCATGGATCTCTTGTACGTATTTCCGGAAAAGGTGTGCCGAATGACCGAGGTAAGCGTGGCGACTTTGTAGTGGTACTTGATTTAAAAGTGCCACAAAAGCTTTCTAAGAAAGCAAGAGAATTAGTGGAAAAACTAAAAGAGGAGGGACTCTAAAAATACAAAACCCCGCAAAACTGAGACACGACTTTCGTGGGGTTTTGCGGGCAATTTAGATGTAGGAAGGACTCATAAACAAAGCCTTCTCTTGTGTCTTTTCAAAAAAATCTCGTTGGCTTAAATGCCAAATGGTTCCTGATTGGTCTTGAATCACGTACACACCCGCCTTAACATCTAGAACCATTGCGTAACAAAATGATCCTTCTTGATCATATATTCGCACAATTTCCATGAACCCTCTCCTGAGATTGTTGTTTTAATTTGTAACAATAGACAAAATAAAAGTCAAGGTCGTGATTTCTCTATATAATTGATACTATATGCAGATGAATACGGAAGATATAGTACTCACTGGCGATCGACCAACAGGAAAACTGCACCTTGGACATTTTGTTGGTTCAATACAAAACCGGCTCAAACTTCAAGATGAATACCAGAACTGCTATTACATGATTGCGGATATTCAAGCACTTACCGACAATGCGGATAATCCTCAAAAAGTACGTGACAATGTGCTTGAAGTCGCACTCGATAATCTCGCATGTGGTCTTGATCCAAAAAAGACTACTATGTTTATTCAGTCGCAAGTACCCGAGATTGCTGAGCTCACAGTACTTTTCTTAAATCTGGTAACAGTTGCGCGTCTAAAGCGTAACCCAACCGTGAAAGCAGAGATGAGGCAAAAGGGGTTTGGTGAGGATGTACCGGCTGGATTTCTTACGTATCCTATAAGCCAAGCAGCGGACATCCTTTCAGTAAAAGGAAATGTAGTTCCTGTTGGAGAAGATCAGCTTCCTGTGCTTGAGCAAGCAAATGAAATCATTGATTCGTTTAATAGAATTTATGGCGAGACATTTAAAAAAATTACAGGTCTTCTTGGTGCGAAAAACACTCAACGGCTAGTTGGCTTGGATGGTAATGCAAAAATGAGTAAATCTCTTGGTAATACCATTAACCTTGCTGATGATGAAAAAACAATCATTTCTCAGGTGCGAAAAATGTACACTGACCCAGCACATATTCACAAAGAAGAACCTGGAAAAGTAGAGGGTAATGTGGTGTTTACGTATCTCGATATTTTCGACTCAAACAAAGATGAAGTTGCAGAACTCAAAAGGCAATATAAGAAAGGGGGATTGGGGGACATGGAACTTAAGAATCGTCTATCGGCACGACTCGATGAAATTATTGCACCTATCCGTGCGCGGCGTGAAGAGCTTGCAAAAAATCCAGACGCGGTGATGAAAATCCTTGAAGAGGGAACAAAGAAAATGAGAAAAGAAGCTCAAAAGACTCTCTCTGAAGTAAAAGAGAAACTCAAGATATCCTATTTTTAATTTTACCTAAAAAAGGTAGAATACCCAGATGAAACGCGTATACATAGGAGGACTTGCACAGCACGCAGATACCGCAGTGTCAATTCAAGGGTGGGTTCATACAAAAAGAAATCAAGGAAAGATGGTTTTCTTTGAATTTCGTGACATGACAGGAAAAGTGCAGGGAGTTGTCCTTCCAGGCAATGAAAATCTTAAAGCCCAGGCGGACGAACTCCGTGACGAGTGTGTCGTAGAAATAACCGGTACAATCAATAAGCGTCCCGAGAAGAATGTGCAGGTTGGGAAGATAAACGGCGATATAGAGATGGTGATCGAGTCGATTTCTCTTCTCAACAAAGCTGAGGTTCTCCCTTTCCCCATTGCAAGTGATACACGAGAAATTGGCGAAGATGTACGGTTTACGCACCGCTACCTTGATTTACGAAGTGAGCGCATGCAACGAAATATTCGCAAACGTGGAGAGGTTTTGCAATTTATTCGTAACTACCTTGCGGAAGAAAAGTTTACTGAAGTTGAAACACCACTGCTTACAAAATCAACTCCTGAGGGTGCTCGTGATTTTGTAGTACCTGCACGGCTCTATCCTGGAAGTTTTTATGCGCTTCCACAATCTCCACAACAATACAAACAACTTCTGATGACCGCAGGAATTGAACGTTATTTTCAAGTAGCTAAATGTCTTCGAGATGAAGATTCTCGTGGTGACCGTCAGCCAGAATTCACACAGCTCGATATGGAAATGAGTTTTGTGAAAAAAGAAGATGTTATGGCATTAAACGAGAAGCTTCTTATTGAGCTTGTTTCGAAACATTATCCTGAGAAAAAGATTCAGCAAATTCCTTTTCCGCGCATTTCGTATAAAGAGGCAATGGAAAAATATGGAAATGATAGACCTGATATTCGTGAAGATAAAAATGACCCAGATCTTTTGGCATTTTGTTGGGTAGTAGATTTCCCATTCTTTGAACGTACTGATAAGTCTGATAACCCTGATACTTTTGGAGACTGGACGTTCACTCACAATCCATTTTCTCGCCCAGTTTCAGAGCACATGAGTAACCTCATGGAAAAGAAAAACATTGGAGATATCATTACTTCTCAATATGATATTACATTAAACGGTTACGAGATTGGTGGTGGAAGTATTCGAAATCATGAAGTAGGAGCACTCATGACTGTTTTTGAAATTCTTGGTTACAAAGAAGAAGAAATAAAAGCAAACTTCGGACACATGCTTACCGCATTTTCACTTGGCACACCACCTCACGGAGGTATTGCCTGGGGGTTTGATCGCCTCATGATGATTCTCCACAACGAAGCAAATATTCGTGAAGTTATGGCATTTCCGAAAACAGGCGAAGGAAAAGATCTTATGATGCAATCGCCAAGTACTATTTCAGACAAGCAACTTAAAGAACTTTCTCTTGAGCTCAAACTCAAAAAACATGTCTAGTGATTTTGTAGTTAAAGCACGAGATTTTGAAGGGCCGCTCGAGCTCTTGCTTGAGCTTATTGAGGAGCATAAACTTTCTGTTAATGAAGTTTCTTTAGCTACTATCTCAGACGAGTATATCCGCTATTTAGAAACAATAGGTATTCGAGATAGGGAATCACTATCTCAATTTATTTCTGTGGCAGCAACCCTGATGCTTATTAAATCTCGTACGCTTTTACCTGAACTTGCACTTACCGAAGAAGAGGAGGGGAATATTGACGAACTTGAGCAACGTCTACGTGCGTATGCTGAAATAAAAGATGCTTCAAAGAAAATTGAGAGTTTATTTTTAAAATTTCCCCTTTTCCATACAAAGCATTCACCGCGCACAATTGCAGTTTTTACTCCTGATCCTTCCGTTACTCAAGCACTCCTGCAAGAATGTATCAACACCATACTTCACGAGTTACCGAAACAAGACATGCTTCCTGAAGCTAAAGTTAAAAGAACCCTCGACATAAAAGACGTCATCGAAAGTTTGGTAGCGCGTGTACGTGGGCAAATGAAAATTCCTTTTTCAAGCCTTATTTCAGATAAAGAAGTTTCTGAACGAAAGTCACTTATTGTGATTCACTTCCTTGCACTTCTTGAACTCATGAAATACGGCACTATTTCCGTTGGGCAAACTGAAGAGTTTGGTGAGATAATGTTAGAATCACAAAGTATATGACCCCGACACTCGCACAAACCATTGAAGGATTACTTTTCTATTTTGGGGACACTATTTCTATTGCAAATCTTGCAATCTACACAAAGAAAACTGAGTCTGAAGTAAAGGAGGCTCTCTCAAATCTTGAGGAAAACCTCAAAGAACGGGGAATTATTTTGATTATTCAAAACGAAAAAGCAACCCTCGCGACTCACCCTCTGATTTCGGCAGTAATTACATCAATTCAAAAAGAGGAACTCGAGGGTGAACTTTCTAAAGCAGCTCAGGAAGTTCTTTCTATTGTTTTGTACGCTGGACCAATTTCAAAAGGCTATATTGATTATATTCGCGGTGTAAATTCGACAGTTAGTGTCCGCAACTTAGTGGCACGTGGACTCATTGAAAAAAAAGATGGTAGTGCGCGTTCTCAATATGTTGTTACAACTGACTTTTTAATGTCGCTCGGAGTAAGTACTCCGCAGTCGATTGAAGGGTACGAAGAAATTAGAACTAAACTTGAAGCAGTGCTTCAAGTATCAAAAAAAGATTAATATATGACTGGAGAACTTTTAAAACTATTCATTCCAAGTATCCTTACGTTTTCTATAGGTATTCTAATTACACCAATAGTGACCCACTATCTTTACAAATATAAACTTTGGAAAAAAAGTAGTGTGAAAATGACCACTGATGGCCAAGTGGCAGAACTTACTAACAAACTCCACAACGATGAAAGTAAGAAAACTCCACGCATGGGAGGTGTTGTAGTCTGGGGAAGTGTATTTTTAACTACAGGATTTCTCGCCCTTCTTTATGTATTGTTTCCAAGTCAAACAACCGAAGAATTGCAATTTTTTAGTCGCGAACAAACATGGATTCCTCTTTCAGTAATGCTTGTTGCGGCACTTGTTGGTCTTGTTGATGATCTTTCTGTGGTAAAAATGTTTGGAAATGCAACTGGCGGAGGGCTTTCTTTAAAAATCCGTATTGGCGCCATTGCTCTTATTGGTGCACTAGTAGGTTACTGGCTATACTCGAAACTTGACCTTACAGGACTCTATCTACCATTTGTTGGCATGATAAACGTTGGCGTTCTTATTATCCCAATCATTGTCATTTTTATGATTGGCATTTTTTCAGGCGGGGTTATTGACGGAATAGACGGGCTTTCAGGTGGAGTACTAGCGTCAGCTTTTCTTGGATTTGCCACAATCGCTGGTTACCAGGCTCAATTTGATATTGCCGCGCTTTGTATGGCGATCGTTGGAGGAATTCTTGCGTTTTTGTGGTTTAATATCCCGCCCGCTCGCTTTTATATGTCAGAAACTGGCATGATGGCTCTCACGACAACTTTGTGTGTTGTGGCAGTACTTACAAACTCACTTTTAGTACTTCCCATCATTGCGTTCCCACTTGTGCTTGCTGCAGGGTCAAGCACACTCCAGCTCATTTGGAAAAAAGTTTTCAAAAAGAAACTTTTCTTGGTTGCGCCAATTCATCATCATTTTGAAGCACTCGGTTGGCCACCATACAAAGTAGTAATGCGTTTTTGGATCGTCGGAGTTTTTTCAGCAACGCTAGGGGTAGTGATTCATATCTTAGGTTAAATATTCTATGAAGAATGTTTCCGGACACGCGTTTGATAAGATACTCCTCACTCTTACTCTCATCATTACCGTTATTGGGTTTTCATTCTTTGTTTCTGCGTCGCTTGGAATATTTGCAGTCAACAGTGCTAAATTTTACAGTATTCTTGTAAACCAGAGCACATTTCTGGTTCTGGGTGTTGCGGGATTGTTTGTAACAGCAAAACTATTTCCTTACGAACTTTTGCGACGATACGCACTTCCTATTTTTACACTTGGACTCCTTCTTTGTTTTCTTGTTTTTGTTCCAGGACTTGGATTTTCTCACGGAGGAGCGACGCGTTGGATTAATCTAGGATTTACTACATTTCAAACAGGAGAGTTTCTAAAGATTGCAGCCATTATCTACTGCGCGGGTTGGTTTTCTATTTTTAAGCATAAAATTAAGGATTCAAGATATGGTCTCATTCCACTTTGTTGCATTATCGGACTTTCAGGAATAGCACTTCTTTTACAGCCAGATACTGACACATTTATGGTTCTCGCGGTTGCGTGCGTCGCTATTTATTTTGCTGCTGGTGCACCGTGGAGAAACTTATTCATACTTGGGGGGCTAGGACTTACACTCATTGTAGGACTTGTTTTAGCTCGTCCATATATCTTGTCGCGACTACTTACATTTGTTGACGGTACCAGTGTTGACGTTCGTGGAGCAGGCTACCAAGCCTACCAATCACTTTTAACAGTTGGATCTGGTGGAATAGTTGGACAAGGAATAGGGCAGAGCGTACAAAAATTTGGTTTTCTTCCTGAGCCAGCAGGAGACTCTATTTTTGCAGTTATTGCAGAGGAAACAGGGCTCATAGGGTCAACAATTCTCCTTCTCCTGTACTTGCTCTTCTTTTTACGAATTGTGTACATCGCACGTCGAGCTGAAAACACATTTGGTGGACTCTTGGCTCTGGGAATTGGTATACTAATACTCGTACAAGCTTTTTTGAATATTGGATCAATGATAGGTATCGTGCCGCTCTCCGGACTTCCGCTTCCACTTGTTAGCCACGGCGGTACCGCTCTTTTTCTAACACTCATTCAAATAGGAATTATTCTTAATATTTCAAAAAATATACGCACTATATGAAAGTAGTTTTCACAGGAGGAATCACAGGCGGGCATTTTTTCCCAATTATTGCAGTCGCACAAAAAGTGTTTGAAGTTTCTGAGGAACGAAAACTTCTCGAGCCAACACTATATTATTTTTCAAACGATCCCTTTAAAGAGAATCTTCTATACGATAATCATATTAAATATGTACGGATTGGCTCAGGAAAAATGCGTCGCTACTCTTCGATTCAAAACATAATTGACATAATTCGTTCAGGATTTGGTTTCTTCAAAGCTCTCTTCAAGTTATATTCTATTTTTCCTGACCTTGTATTCAGCAAAGGTGGTGGTGATGCTTTTCCAACACTTTTAGCTGCAAGAATCCTTGGTATTCCAGTATTTATTCATGAATCAGATTCAGTGCCAGGGCGAGCAAACATGTGGGCAGGTAAGTTTGCATACCGTGTGGCGGTATCATTTGAAGAGGCGGGAACATATTTCAAAAAAGAAAAAGTTGCCTACACGGGCCAACCTGTTCGTTCAGAGATTTTACACCCACTTCATGAAGGAGCGTACGAGTATCTTGATCTTAAAAAAGAAGTTCCGACAATTCTTATTTTAGGAGGCTCACAAGGTTCAGAAAATATTAACGATGTTGTTCTTTCAGTCTTACCAGAACTTCTAAAAAACTTTCAAGTTATCCATCAAACTGGTGTAAAAAATATCGAAGAGGTTAAACATCGAGCTGCACTACTTTTGAAACAAGATGAAAATGCTTTTCGATACAAGCCGTATGCTTTTTTAGACGACCTTGCGACACGTATGTCAGCGGGGGTTGCATCAATTGTTATTTCTCGAGCAGGAAGCACAATTTTTGAAATTGCTTCATGGGAACTACCTTCAATAATTATTCCAATCACCGATAGTAATGGTGACCATCAACGTAAAAACGCCTTTAATTATGCTCGCAGTGGAGCGTGTGTTGTCATAGAAGAGTCAAACTTAACTCCACATGTATTTTTAAGTGAAGTAGAACGATTACAAGCACTTCCTGAAGCACGAGTAAAAATGAGTCAAAAAGCTAAAACTTTTTTCAAAGAAAACGCTGCTCGAACTATTGCCGAAGAAATTGTACGGATTGCACAGGAGCACGAAAAATAGTATTACTTACAATATCTATGGCAGAAACTACAAAAAAAGTTGTTACACGTTTTGCGCCCAGTCCGACAGGATTCATGCATGTAGGTGGTGTGCGTACTGGCTTATATGCTTGGATGTGGGCACGTAAAAATAATGGTACATTTATTCTTCGTATTGAAGATACCGACAAGGAACGTGAGGTTGCTGGCTCAAAAGAACATATTGTAAAAGCCCTTTCATGGCTTGGAATTACTTGGGATTTTGGACCAGATAAACAAGGGCCTTGGGGAAGCAATGTTCAATCAGAACGTCTTAGTATCTATAAAACCTACGCGCAAAAACTTATTGATAAAGGTCTAGCCTACCCAGATCCATTTACCGAAGATGAGGTTGAGTCCTTCAGAAAGAAAGCGGAGGAAAACAAACAACCATTCTTGTTTAGAAATCATCGTCCAGAAACTTTTGACGTCTGGGATGGCACAAGACCACTCCGATTTAAAGTACCTGAACTGAAACGTTACGAATGGCACGATGAAGTGCGGGGCACTCTTTCTGCTGGCATCGAGGCACTTGATGACTTTATTATTATAAAAAGTGATGGCTATCCAACATACAATCTTGCGCATATTGTTGATGATATTGAAATGGGAGTGACACACATCATGCGTGGCGAAGAGTTTATTGCCTCTACTCCAAAATTTCTCTCACTCTACGAAGCTTTAGGAGCAACCCCTCCGATATTTGCAACCCTGCCTCCAATTCTTGGTGAAAGTGGTACGAAAAAGCTAAGTAAACGCGATGGCGCAAAAGATGTTCTTGATTATCAAAAAGAAGGTTACGAGGCTGATGCTATGGTAAATTTTCTTGCTTTTGTAGGATGGAATCCAGGCGGAGAAAAAGAAGTGTATCAAAGAGACGAGCTCATAGAAGCTTTTTCTTTGGAAAGAATTCAAAAATCAGGGGCACGTTTCAATCCAGAAAAGCTCGACTGGATGAACAAAGAACACATCAAACTTCTTCCACTTGAAGAAAGTTATCAAAAAATGATTTCTTACTTTGAATCCGAGAATCTACCTGCAGAAATACATGTTCGTTTTGAACGACTTCTTCCCACAGCCTACGATCGCATGAATACGTATTCTGATATGTATCGTGAATATAAAGAAGGTGAGTACGGATACATTACAGAAAAACCTGTTTTTGATGTAAACAAAATCATTTGGAAACAAGATTCTCTTGAAAATGCGCAAAAACATCTCCAAGTTGTTAAAGAAAAATTAGAACAAATACCAGAAATCAACTGGACACCAGAGATTATTAAAGAAGCGGTGTGGGGCTATGCAGAAGAAGTAGGACGAGGAAATGTGTTGTGGCCTTTGCGGTATATGCTTTCTGGGAAAGATAAGTCACCAGACCCATTTACGCTTGCATTTGTTTTAGGGAAGAGAGAAACGTTAACTCGAATATAAATTTGTGCGCGTGTGGACTTTTACAGAGTACATACGGCGAATTCTCGCACGCTTCGGCGGGGCATTTTTGGTTTTGCTGTATTGGAAAGTTACGAAAAATAAATCATCTCGTACGCGGGCAATTATTTTAAATGCAGACAAATCAAAAATTCTTTTGGTAAAAAATATAACTGTTAAGGATTTTCATTTACCAGGAGGTGGTATAGACGGACAAGAAACCCCTGAAACTGCGGTCATTCGAGAGGTCAAAGAAGAGCTCGGCATAAACACAACCATTCTCTACAAACTTGGAAGATATCTGTACCAAGGAACAAACAAGTATGTTGATATTTTTGTCACTCAAACTGAATCAGAAGAATTTTTTATGCAGTGGGAACTTGACGCGGCGGAATGGTTTTCTATTAAGAGTCTCCCAATTTTACGCAAAACAACAAAGCAGGCAATTCGTGACTTTCTAGCCCAAAATCAACCAGTCACAGGAGTCTGGGGATTAGAAGATTGACAAAGCAATGCGTTTTGTTGTTTAATAGAAGGACCCTATTCTCTTAGAGGAGGATTTGTATCATGTTGGCTGAAACGCTAATAGAAAAACAGTTTCGAGTAATGCCTGCTGGGTTAGGGCCGCATGGCGAGCAAAAGGTAGTGGTGCTATGTGATGAACCAGTGGAATCATGGGTATTCACACTCAAAGGAACCGGGGTGTATTTGTTGCAAGGAAACGGTGCTACTACCCAATTCCAGAGAGCAAAAGCGCTAGCTGAAGGAAAACTTCATGAAATGGCTCGTTCTGAGCGAGGAATCGTGAAGTCTGGCGCAAAAAACGTCACTTCAATCACCTCGCGATTTGCCAGAGGTCATGTAGGCCCAGATCGGGCGACGGAAATCTTCAATAAATAACAGGAAGTAGCTATGACACAAGAGTCCTACTGACCCCGAACGCTAGGTTGCGTCGGGGTCATTACTTTTTATATTTAATCTATTTTGTATACTGAGAGCATGAAAATACCCGCGGCATCATGGCTAGAGATTTCCCAATCGGCTCTCACTCACAACTTTACACAATTCAAGAAAAATCTTTCACCAAAGACAAAGATTCTTTGTGTGATTAAAGGGAATGCCTATGGCCATGATTTAAAAACAATTCTTTCTGTACTAAAAAAAGAACATTCTGATTTTTATGGAGTATTTGATATACAAGACGCTCTCACTATTCGTGCCACAGACCAGAAAACTTCTATTTTAGTTTTATGTCCAACCACACCAGAATTCATACCACTCGCACTCAAACATAATCTTTCTCTATCAATTACATCAAATGAAACTCTTGCCAAGATTACCCACAAAAAACTTTCAAAGCCTCTCAAAATTCATCTTTGCATTGAAACAGGGCTCGGGCGTGACGGTATTCCAAATCAAGAAATTTCTCGAACACTCGCCCTCATTCACAACAAAAAGAACGTCGTGATTGAAGGTCTATACACCCACTTTTCAGGCGCTGAGAGTAGAACATTTGATCAATTAACTCGATTACAGACAAGCAGACTTATTGAATGGGAATCAGCACTCCATAATTTCGGAATCAAACCAATTACACACGCATCTGGTACAGCTGGAAGTTTGCTTGGAGACACCTTCAAACTTGATATGTGTCGCGTAGGCCTCGGACTCTACGGATTATGGCCAAGCGAAGAAACAAAACTTACCGCTAAAAAAGTCACCCTCAAGCCAGTGCTTTCTTGGAAAACAAAAATAGTTGATATAAAAGTATTGCCAAAAAATCACGGTATTGGATATGACGCGTCATTTATTACAAACAGAGACACAAAAATTGCAGTCGTACCTGTAGGCTATTACGATGGTATTCCGCGAAGCGCATCGAATAAGGGCTGGATGCTTGTAAAAGGGAAGCGTGTGCCTCTGAGAGGAAAAGTAATGATGAATATGTGTGTACTTGATATTACCGACCTGGATGTAGAAGTAGAGGATGAGGTGGTTATCATAGGAAGACAGCTAAAAAACAATATCTCAGTTGAAGATTGGGCAAATTATTCTGGGACAATAAATTACGAAATAGTAACAAAAATAAACCCTCTTTTGTTAAGAATATTTGCTAAATAAGATTTATCGTGTTATTATGCTCCCAACCAAGAACATTCATTCCTTGAGGAGGCTTCCATGTCTGAGCAAGAAGAGAGATACTTCATTTTCACAAAAGGGCAATATACGGCTATATACGGAGAAGTTTTGAGGTTCTTACGAAGTGCACATCCTTTTCTGGCAACAGAAAGCGTAGTGTCTGACAAATCTGGGCAAGCTATGCAATACATTCGTAGCAAAGTTAGCCCAGAAAAAAGGCGTGCCGAGGAAGGTGTGTTTTTGAATAAAGAAGAAGAGGGATTCTTACAAGATTTCCTCGCTTCAGAAATGTGTTAAAAATATCCAAGAAACAAAACCCCATAAGCCTCCGACGCAAAGTGCGCTGGATGCTTATGGGGTTTCTTTGTTGTATAATAGCCCCATGGTAATCACATATCACGGAAAGCAATTCTTTAAGGTCCAGTTTGGGGACACTATTTTTGCTTTTAATCCAATCTCTAAAGACTACAAATCGCTAAGTGGTAAAAGCACTCGTTTTGGAGCCTCTGTAGCACTCATCACAACAGACTTACCTGAATGCAATGGTGCAGAGCAGGTTGCTTATGCCGGAAAGGACCCCTTTGTTATCACAGGGCCAGGAGAATATGAAGTAGGTGGGAACTTTATCAAAGGCATCTACGGCGAAACAACTGTAGGTAAAGAAAAGAAAGTGAATACAGCATATGTAACCACAATTGATAATATTAAAATTGCATTCCTAGGATTTTCATCTGGCAAATTAACAGGGGATGTGAAAGAGCTCGCAGATCAGGTGGATATTCTTTTCGTCCCCGTAGGCGAGGAAACAGACGGACAAATGAATTACCACGATGCGCATGCGGCAGTTGTTGCACTTGAACCAAAACTTATCATCCCTATGGGCTACAACGAAAAAACGCTCCCACTTTTCTTAAAAGAAGCTGGTGTTAAGCAGCTCGAAGCAGTTGAAAAGCTCACCCTCAAGCGAAAAGATTTGGACGGAAAAAGTGGTGAAATCATTATCTTAAGCGAAGAATAGAGCATCTTTCTATGCGCCTCCTTACAGCACTCCGGCGACTAGAGAATCAAAAAAAGGATCTTTTTATTCTGGTAACGACTTGTCTACTCACGGCATGTATCGTTATTTTCGGTTTTTTTTATACAAAGCCTTCTTTCTTTTACTCACAAAAAGAGGGGGCTGAGAACACACAAACCACCAGCACATTTACCTCTTTTCTTAGTGATGCAAAGGCGACCATGTCACCTGCATTTTCAAATATAAAAGAAGGGGTTAGTAGTGTATCTGAAGGCTATAAAAACAGTAGTTTTAAAGATTTCTTTGTTCCAAAAAAAGATCAAAACTGATATACTAGTAAGCATCTATGGCACGAAAGAACGAACCAGAAAGCGAAAGTGGAGTTGTCCGTCTTGGAAACGAGATCATACCGGCAGATATCGCGGGAGAAATGCGTACCGCCTACCTTGACTACGCGATGAGTGTCATTACCTCACGTGCTCTTCCTGATGCTCGTGATGGATTAAAACCAGTGCATCGCCGTATTCTCTTTTCAATGTATGAAAATGGACTCACTCCAACTGCAAAGTTTCGAAAATCAGCAACAGTAGTCGGAGATGTGCTTGGTAGCTACCACCCTCACGGTGACGCTTCCGTGTACGACGCGATGGTGAAAATGGCACAAGACTTTTCATTCCGTTACCCGCTCGTTCTTGGACAAGGTAACTTCGGATCAATCGACGGTGACAATGCCGCCGCGTATCGTTATACCGAAGCAAAAATGTCTCGAATTTCAACAGAAATTTTACGAGATATTAACAAAGAAACAGTTGATTTTGTTTCAAACTACGATGGACGTAAAAAAGAACCGACCGTACTTCCAACAGCAGTTCCAAACCTTCTCTTAAACGGTACCTTAGGTATTGCGGTTGGAATGGCGACCAACATTCCTCCTCATAATTTAGGAGAAGTTGTTGATGCGTCTATCTATCTTCTTGAAAACGATGACGCAACTACAGAAGACCTATTACAATTTGTAAAAGGGCCAGACTTTCCAACAGGAGGTGTTGCTTTTGGTCAAAACGATATCGCGCGCGCCTATGCCACAGGGCGAGGTGGTGTTGTATGTCGTGGTGAGGCAGAAGTGGTGGAACAAAAAGGTGAGCAATACCAAATTATCATCACCTCACTTCCATACCGTGTTGTAAAAACAAATCTTATCGAAAGCATTGCTGACCTCGTGCGTGACAAAAAAATTGAAGGTATCCGCGCGCTTCGTGATGAATCTACAAAAGATATCCGTATTGTTGTTGAACTTAAAAATGGCACAAATCCTCAGAGTATTTTAAATTATCTCTATCGACATACTGAGCTTGAAACAACGTTCCACTTTAACTGCGTAGCGCTTGTTGAAGGTATTCCGCAAACACTTTCGCTCAAAAACTTTCTATCAGAATTTACTAAGCACCGCAAAGAAGTTGTCCGTAGACGCACAGAATATGACCTCCGGAAGGCTGAAGAGCGCGAGCATATTTTACTTGGGCTTAAAAAAGCACTTGATCATATTGATGAAATAATCAAGCTCATTAAAGCTTCTAAAGACACTCCTACTGCGCATAAAAATTTAATAGATAAGTTTAAATTTAGTGCCATTCAAGCAACGGCAATTCTTGAAATGAAACTCCAGAAACTTGCTGGACTCGAACGTAAAAAAATTGAAGACGAACTCGCAGAGGTTCAAGATTTAATTGCCGAACTTAAAAGTATTCTTTCAAACATAAAGAAGATGGTAAAAATTATCATCGATGAACTTCGTGATATTAAAGAAAAGTACGGAGATGAGCGACGAACAAAGATTGTTAAGGGTGCAGTCGCAAATCTTTCACAAGAAGACTTTATTGCAGATGATGAGCACGTGCTTGTATACACTTCGGGAGGCTATGTAAAAAGAACTGACCCTGCTGAATTCCGCATGCAAAATCGTGGCGGAGTTGGTGTTGTTGACCTTGACGCTAAAGAAGAAGACTTCATTACTCACATTCTTACCGCCTCAGCCCACAGCGATCTTCTCTTCTTTACTGATCGCGGAAAGGCATACCAACTTAAAATGTACGACATTCCTGAAGGCAAACGTGCAACTCGTGGTAAGTCAATCATGAACTTTTTGCAGATTCAAGCAAACGAAAAAGTAACATCTATTCTTGTCATGCCAAAAGGTACAAAGCAAAAATCTCTTGCGCTCATGATGGTTACTAAAAATGGTACAGCTAAGAAATCTTCAGCTGATAGTTTTAGAGACGTGCGCCGTAGTGGTATCATCGCTATTCGTCTTGACCCAGGAGACGAACTTCTTTCAGCACTTTTTGTAGAGAAAGGTGATGAAGTAATTCTAGCAACTTCTGATGGACAATCTATTCGTTTTAAAGAAAGTGATATTCGAGAAATGGGTCGCGCGGCCGGAGGTGTACGTGGTATGGCAATTGATAAAGGTGACTACCTGGTAAACGCAGACGTTATCCGGAAAGATATGAAGAATCCAGAATTCTTGGTTATGACCGCAACAGGTAACGGAAAGAAAACGCCACTTGATGAATACAAAACACAAAAAAGAGGTGGTAGCGGTATTAAAACAGTAAACGTAACTGCAAAAACAGGACGCCTTGTTATTGGGCGAGTTATTACGGACGATCACACAGAGCTCATTGCTATTTCAAAACGAAGTCAGGTGATAAAAGTGGATACAAAAGCTATCCCATCACTTGGAAGAAGCACACAAGGTGTTAAAATTATGAAACCACGAGAAGGTGACTCCATTGCATCCCTCACACTTCTTTAAACAAACATGAACTTCACAAATCCTACAATTCACATAGACGCTCTCGGTCTTAATCCAGGCGATGTAGTTGTAGACCTTGGAGCAGGAAGTGGTGCATATGCAAAAGTTGCAGCCAGAGCCGTGACAGCACGAGGTACTGTCTACGCAGTTGATCTCAATCGCGATCTTCTCACCCGACTCAAGAAAGACGCGACAGACGAACAGTTCCTTAATATCGATACTGTTTGGGGTGACATTGAACGAGAAAATGGCGTACAACTTACCTCACACATTGCAGATGCAATTTTACTTTGCAATACGCTTTTCATGGTGGAAAACAAGCAGGGACTGTTACAAGAAATAAAACGTATTCTAAAACCAAAAGGAAAAGTACTCATTGTTGAATGGAGTGATTCTCATGGGGGAGTTGGCCCACACAAAGATCATGTTTTCAGTGAAGTAGAAGCAAAAAACCTTTTTAGTGCCGACGGATTCACTATCTCTCACGCAAGCGACGACGCATCGTACCATTATCGATTTGTCGCAACAAACAATATATGAAAATGTCACCATTTCAACTTGTCATCGTTGGTTTATTTGGGCTCGCTGCGCTTGGAGCTGTCGGAGTCCTTTCAGGTGTCATAAAACTCCCTCAATCAGCAAATGAAAATCTTTCAGGGAGTGTCACTATGTGGGGTACTATTGATGCAAAGGCTTTTCAATTTACTGAAAACTTTCTTCAGTCACAAAACAAAAATATCTCTTTCAAGTACGTACAAAAACCACAGGCAAATTTTGAGTCAGTCTTAAGCGAAGCAATCGCCTCTGGAAGAGGTCCTGACCTTATTCTTATCTCACAAGAACAAATTTTAAGAAATAAATCAAAGTTAGTACTACAAAAACTCGATGCAGATACAACACTTGCGTACAAAAACGCATACATAAACGGCGCTGAACTTTTCCTTACCGAAGAAGGGCTTACGGCACTTCCATTTGGTGTCAATCCACTTGTGATGTATTACAATGATCGACTTTTAACTTCTGCTGGCTTCTCAAAGCCACCACAGTATTGGGATGAAATGGAAACATATGTAGACGCTCTCACTGTAAAAAACGACGACAAAGACATTCGTCAGTCTGCCATAGCTCTTGGTACTTTTGAAAACCTAGAATATCCGCTGGACATAGTGAGTGCACTCATTCTTCAGACAGGAAATAAAATTGTCGAAGGAAAAACAACCTATGACAATACAGACAACGCTCGCACAACCTATCAATCATACCTCGCAACAAATACATCAAACCAGGTTGTTGAATTTTTTAATGCCTTCTCAAATCCCCAAAAGAAACTCTATTCATGGAACAAGTCACTTCCTGACGATCTAAATGCGTTCACATCAGAACTCATCACTTTCTGGTTTGGATATCCCACAGACGAAGCTCGTATCGAAGCAAAAAACCAAAATCTCAATTATAAAGTAACTTCAATTCCTCAAATTAGAAATTCAAAGAATCGTCTTACCTATGGGAAAATATATGGTATTGGGATTCTAAAGTCGTCGCCAAACAAATCTGCAGCAAGCTTTATTGCCCAAGAACTTACACGTAATGAAGCTCAAAAAGTAACACTCGAAGATGGGGGATTGCAATACCCATACCGTACAACTCCAACAGGTACCACCAAAAACGACGTATCTGCATTGTTTGCTCGCCAAGCGATACAAGTTGTTGGCTATTACATGCCATCATTTGACTTCACCTACGCACTTTTTAATAGTACGTTGAGTCAAATAGCCTCCGGTGCACTTGATACAGATAGAGGGGTTCAAAGAATAGAAGCTGAATTGAACAATTACATTAGTAAAAATCAATTAAACTAACCATGAAAAAAACTCTCGCAACATTCTTTCTTCTTTCTGCTTTCACGGTAATTGCGTTTGCTCAACAACCAAGCACAGGCAATGAAGGTGCGCCAAGTACGGGGAATGAGAAGCCTGCATATTGTGCCACTATAGATAGGTCAGAGTTGGAAACATCTATTGTTCCTTGTGGAAGACAAGTTCATATTTGTTATAGTCCAGAAAATGCACAATGTGAGTTTAAACATCTATTCATTTTAGTTAACAATATGGCACGAAACTTCATCGTAGTCGTATTTGCACCATTACTCACAATTGTCCTTATGTACATTGGATTTCTATTCATAAAAGATCAAGCAGGGGCTAAGGTAAAAGCAAAAGCTCTCCTTTTGCGAGTTCTTATTGGTACATTCTTTGTACTTGGAGCGTGGCTTGTAGTAAACTTTATCTTAAGTGCCTTAAATGTAGATACAGAGGTCAAAAAACCACTTCAAGGTAACAACACAAACTAACATGAAAAAAACTCTTGCAACATTCTTTCTTCTTTCTGCTTTCACGGTAATTGCGTTTGCTCAACAACCAAGCACAGGCAATGAAGGTGCGCCAAGTACGGGGAATGACAGCATCTCTATTGTAAACCCAATAGGCCCAGACAATATCCAGGATCTTCTCGCCACTATTTTAAGTGCTATTGTACAAATCGCAATTCCATTTCTTGTACTCGCGATAATGTATGTTGGATTTCTTTTTGTGGTTGCTCGAGGTAATCCAGAAAAGCTCGCTCAAGCAAGACAAGCTCTTTTCTACACACTTTTAGGCGCACTCATTATTCTTGGAGCTCAAACTCTCTCAGTTATTTTAAGCGGTACCATTAACCAACTTACGAATCAAAATTAGAAACATTTATGAAATATCTTTTTTCTCTTTCATTATTTGCGCTCCCTCTGGTTGCCCAAGCAGAAATTCGAAACCTTGGAGATGTGCTCGCATGGGTACTCAATATAGTAAATGTTTATTTTATTCCACTTCTTGTATCTCTCGCTCTTCTTGCATTCTTTTGGCGTAACATTGTGGCGCTGGCAAAAAAAGATGAGCTCGTATCAAAAGCAGAAACAAAATGGTACCTCTTTTGGGGAATCATTGCTCTTTTTGTAATGGTATCTGTGTGGGGACTTGTGGGTATTTTAGCTGATGCGCTTGGTATCAAAAATGTTGTGCCCCAACTCAATACTGGTGACAATCCTAATGATGTAAACATTCCTGGTTGTGGTGTGCTTGCAGATCCAGAAACCTGTAACCCAGGCGGAGAAGATGGTTCTCCATTTTTTCCTGTTCCACCAGACTATGGGGGAGGTACGCGCCCATAGTTTACTGTGGATAACACTATACTTTTCAAGTTTTTCTTGCGATAATGAAAAGGTACAAAAATATAATTATGAAAAGACTTTTAGCATCAGCTTTTGTGTTCGTTATCCCCGCAATTGCGTTTGGACAACAACGAATCGGATACCTATTTCAGCAGATTCTTAACTTTATTGCTGACGTAATTCAGTTTTTAGGCCCAGTTCTTATTTCACTCGCTCTTCTTGCTTTCTTCTACAGTCTTATTCGATACTTGCTCGATAAAGACAATACTGCAAGTTCAAAATCATACCTTGGATATTCAATTTTAATTCTCTTTGTAATGGTTTCTATTTGGGGAATTGTTGCTTTCCTTCAGCAAAACCTTGGTATTGGTGACGGACGAGATCTCTACAATACTCCTGGTGTAAATATCCCGAATCTCTAAATCTAAAAATGATAGCGTACGGACAAGAAGTTGACGCCTTTGTTCAAGGGGCAATAGGGAAGTTTGTTGAGATAATCATTAATCCAATTATTATTCTCTTTGCCACCGCATCTCTACTTGTCTTTATTTGGGGAATCATTGAGTTTTTGGCTCAAGGAAATAACCCAGAAAAAGCATCTACTGGTAAAAGGCATATGTTTTGGGGAATCATCGGACTCTTCATCTTCATTGCTTCTATCGGCATCCTACGCATCATCTCAAACACAGTAGCTGGTCCACAAATTCTTGGAAATTAAACTCTTCAAAAATTCTACGGATAAAAATAAAAGGCGATCGCATCCATGCGTCGCCTTTTTGATTTCCTTAGTCTTGGCAAACCCGCCAAGACTCACCTTTTGGGTAGATGCAGTACTCCACCACATCTCCGGGATTTCCACGAAACTGAAGCTTGTTCGCCCCAGCTCCGCCAAATAAACCCGAAATCCCATCTTGATAGGTCTTTTCCACCCAACCTTGTTTTTCAGCCCTGAAAAACATACCTTCAGGGCCCCAGACTGCGATTGTCTGACTTACACTGTGTTCCACCATCTCGCTCCAATTTTCTTGGAGCCTCAGGGTTACCTTTCGGTACACCTTAGGTACAGAGATTGTGTGTTGTACTGGGGTTTGCTGGGAAGAAGCTTGTTGCTGTTTTTGTTTCGATGGATCACCCTTTGGTCCCGGAACAAATACCCAAACCACCAGTAAAACAAGAATGATCAGAACTCCGATGCCAACCTTGTTCACGGAACACCTCCTTGGTTACCACTTTCGTTTTGACCAATGACAACAACTGGCCGAGCGCCACCACCTCCTGTGCCTCCCGTAATTTGGTTTGTGGTAACAGTAGTACGCTTACCAGTAACCCGATCTGCTTCGGCCTGTGCCTCAGCAAAACTTGCGCCCGCAGCAAGAGCGTCATTGATGATTTTCGTACGGAACGCAAGTTCCTGCTCTTGAGCGATTTTTTCCGCAGTTTCAATCACGTACTGATTACGAGCCGCCTCGAGAGCTGCTGGAATATCAGCTGATTCAAAGTACAGATCACAAATTTCTACACCTTTTTGCTTTGCTTCATAAGCCAAAGCTTGCGCACGATCACTTGGCAGGACTGTGGTTAAGTCGACTTTCGCATCCTCAACCGTGAGAGAATTAAGTGTCGAAAGATAATATCGCACAGTCGCAATCCCAAGACTCTCAAGGGCGTCCCTTAAATTTTCCACAAGAGCCGCTGCATACGGATCAATCACTTTGTAAGCAATCAACCCTTTTGCCTTGTTCAACGTAACACCATCCTTAAGCTTCGGTTTTTCGATGGTGATGGGTATCGTTACCAGTTTCGAGGGTATTCTGATTGTGCCAATGACACCCGGCAGCTCAAAATACAAGCCCGTCTTCACCTGGAAGCCTGTGACCGCCTGAAAAACTGTTAGTATTCCTACTTCTCCAACTGGAACATTGTTGTTCAGGAAGAAGATAAATCCACCTCCAAAAACAATGGCCATTGAGAGCCAAATCCTAATGTCCTCCACTGGAGAGAAGATTTTTCCCCAACCTGCAAGCACCAGTAGACCAATCAAGGCCCCCAGCGTAAAACCAAAGAAAATTGAAATAATATTCCCGTTCATTTTTATGCCCTCCGGGCGTAAGTAACTGTGTGAATTTTCAACGATCCGAGGCTTTCTTTAGCCTTGTTTATATTATATCATATTTAGCATATTTGTCAATATACCTATTCCATAATTTTACGTTGGCATTTAAATGTATTTTTGTGATTTTTTCACCACAAATACAATAATTTCTTTCCGTACGTGATAAAATATATTCATGCAAATAGAACTTCTTCAAATTGTACTTTTTTCAATGAAAGTAGTAGCCGTAGTACTTGTAGCCACATGGCTCTATGCACTCGCAAAGAAAGATAATTCTGTTATGGATGTTGCTTATGGAATAGGCTTTATTGCGCTCGCAACATATACATACTTTTGTTCAGATATTCCACAAGATCTGCGTGCAAGCATTATCACGCTTTGTACAATAGTGTGGGGAAGTCGGCTTTCTATTCGTATCTATCGACGCAACAGACATAAAGGGGAAGATTTTCGATATCAAGCATGGAGAAATACATGGATGAAATACGGAAAACTGTATTTTCACATTCGAAGCATTGTGCAGATATATCTCCTTCAAGGAATTATTATCGGTGTAGTGGGACTTCCTATTATTTTTGCCAACACTCTTTCCTCAGAATCTTTCTCTTTACTCAACCTTTTTGGACTCTTCATTTTCTGCCTCGGATTTTACTTCGAAGCTCGTAGCGATGAAGAGCTTGATACGTTCTTAAAATACAGAAAAGGCAACGAAACAATATTACAGTCCGGGCTTTGGAAATATTCTCGCCATCCAAACTACTTTGGCGAAGCGCTCATTTGGTGGGGAATGGCCCTCATGGTAGTAGGTATTGTGTACTGGCCGATTGTGTTTTTAAGTCCTATCCTCATTACTTTTCTTTTACGATTTGTGTCTGGGGTACCAATGCTTGAAGCAAAGTATAGAAACAATCCTGAGTATCAGGCATATACACGGAAAACCAACGCCTTTATTCCTTGGTTTTCGAAATAAAAAGAGCAAAAAATAAAACCCGCATTTGGCGGGTTTTATTTTTTGTAACTTAAGAAAAACTATTTGCAAGTACAGACACCATCCTTACAGTTGCAGTTTGCACACATTTTGTCTTTCAAAAGAGCGTACTTTCCAGCACCAGTAAACACCATCGCAAGTGACGCAAGAAGGAGAACAAGTTGGAATTCATATCCACCATTACCTCCAAATCCATTTGCTAAGTGAACCTTAAAGATTGCTGTAAGCATTACTATTGTAAGAAGTGCGCCTGCTTCGCGTACACAAATACCAAGAATTAAGAGAAGTCCACCGAGAAGCTCTACCCAAGCCGTAATGTATGCCCAGAAAGGCGCAAGTCCAATAGATCCAAAGAATCCTATTGTTGCCTCCATGTTGTCCACCTTACCCCAACCGTGGTACACAAACACAAGTCCGAGCGCTATTCGAATAAGAAGAAGACCGAAATTTTTATTATGACAAGATGCTAAAGAAAACATAAAAATAATTATATATAAGGCGAAACCGCCTGTTTCTATTGTACACCCTTTAAAAAGAAACTGTCTCTGCGGTTAAGTCCGTCAAACAAATTACTGAATAAATACGTACATGCCGTAAAGCGCAAAAGTGACTACAATTAAAGAAGTGGCGAGTTTGAGGTTTGTATTCATATTGTTGTATGTATTATATCTGATAATTTTAATTATAAAAAAGCCCCCAACCACACATCCTTGTGTTGGGGGGCATGGTAAGGCACCTACCTGAACATCCTTTTTAGCTCTGGCCGAAGGTGTCGATTTTCCAAAATCATTTCCTTCACGAACTGACTCGTGAAAGGCATGACCTTTTTAAACCTGTCAACCACCAGATCCTGTAGGATCGGGACCTTTTCCATAAGATCCACAAGGTGAAAAGGTGATTGCGTCCTTTCAATTACCTTACGACCGAGTTCAATCAATACCTTTTCAGGCATGATCAACAATTTGTTTGCGCCACGCTTTTGGTTTTCACGAAGTCGAAAACCAAAGAGAAGAGCGTTGAACAGGATGTCTGGATCGTTTACATCACTAGAAGTGGTGATGTAAACGAGAACACTCTGAGTCTCGTGTGAACTTTTGGCGTCCATAAGACGCCCGATGTAATCGTCCATGGCTACAGTCCCAAAGCGGCGCGGCGGCCATCTGGGGTTGTCAGCCAGGTGGAAAAAATGAGGGCTGCGAAAGCTAGAAGCGTGCACAAGCAGAGAGCAACTGTGCCAACAGCAGCGAAAAAACTGCTACCCGAAACAATTGCCAAAAGGCTGGAGACCAACACGAACCCCAGAATAAAGAGTCCGGCCAGTACGAGAAACTTATTCACAGTTTTCATTGAAAAGATCCTCAAATTACCGCACCATTTGCGGATAAAAGACACTATAACACAATATATTACAGTGTCAATTTAAACTGACTTTATTTTTGAACTATTTTCTCTAGAATCTTTTCCGCAAATGCAAGTGACGGCTCACGTTCAAATGGCACAATAACGTCCGGAACATTTTTGTAAAAATCCATAAACATATCTATCTCCCTTGCTTCATCGACAACTTTGTTGAGTGCAAACAAATATTTGGTACCGAAAAATTCAAGTAAATCAATAATCTGTTTTCCCACTCGCATACTGTTTTCTGTAGCTTCAACAACCACAATTGCAACATCAAAACCACTTGTTACTCCCGTACTCAAACCATCAATACCAGCACGCTCATCAATAACAGCAAATTCATTCTCCTGTAATTTCAAAAAGGGAAGATATACCTTGAGGGCCTCAATAAGCTCATGATTACAATTTTGCGACTGAAGCATAGCTTTGGTAATAGGTCCCGCACTCATAAGGCGCACATGCTCGCTTACTGGAAAAGAATACTTTTCAGATACTGTATCGAGTGGAGAAAGTGCGAACTCAGGACTCACAAGCAATTCGTGCTCGTGTTTACATTCTGGACCATGGACATGAGCAGTGTTATAGCCTTTTTCTATGTGCGCCAAAACGTCCGGCATGCCCGCACCGATAAACTGCATCTCTTTTGGACCTTTGAGATTGTTGGTAAGGTCCATATTGTAATCAGCGTCTATCGCTAGAACCTTTTTTCCTGACTGCTCAAGGTACTTTACAAAAAGGGTCGAGAGAGTCGACTTTCCGCTACCACCTTTTCCAACAAATCCTATCTTCATAATTTCTTTATACTGGAAAAAGTCTGTGCTGTAAATTTTTGCATTATAGCGGTATACTTCACACATATGCCTGAAGCGTTATTTACTGACATTGTGAGTACTTTGGTACTCTTGTCCATTCCACTTATTGTTATCCTTTTTATCTTCCGTTTTAGCTACGCACTGCCATATACCGAATGGGTACGAGCGCAGTTGAATGAAAACGCCCTTATCTTTGCTTTTTTGATTAGCCTTTTTGCAACACTTGGCGCACTTACATATTCAAATCTCTATCTTTTTGCAGTGTGTGATTTTTGTTGGTATCAAAGAATTGCAATATATCCAATGATCTTACTTTTAGGTATTGCAGCGTTCCGAAAAGAACGGCTCATCAAACCGTATGTTATCGCACTCGCAAGTGCAGGACTCCTTGTCTCTATCTATCACTGGACAATTCACATGGTAGCAACCTATGGCTCTCAAAGTGCGGCTGACGGACTTGTGCCATGCAGCGCGGATGCCTTCCTTCCTTCATGTAGTCAGACAGAAATTCTCGAGTATGGATTCATCACGATTCCATTTATGGCAATTACAACACTTTCTCTTGTTATCGTACTCATGCTTTTTATCAAAAACAAAAGAAGTTCGTTTGATACAATGTAATCAAGATTGACCATGGAACTCACGAAAATAGAACTCACCGGATTTAAGTCATTTGCGAAGAAAACAACGTTTCGTATTGATAGTTCTGTGACAGGAATCGTGGGTCCAAATGGCTCAGGAAAATCAAATGTTGCAGAAGCATTTCGGTTTGTTCTAGGTGAACAGTCGGTAAAATCGATGCGCGGGAAAACAGGAAGTGATCTTATTTTTAAAGGCTCTAAAGGTCTAGGACAAATGTCGCGTGCGAAAGTTGATCTTACATTCAAAAACAATTCAGAAGACAAAGATGATTCTACATACGCATCTTTTCCTGAAATAGTACTCGGGCGAGAAATATTTGCTGATGGGACAAACGATTATTCCATCAATGGCACAAAGGTGCGTTTGAAAGACATTCAGGAACTCCTTGCACACAACAACATAGGAACATCCCATCATCACATTATCTCTCAAGGTGAAGCAGACAGAGTACTGCACTCTTCGGTAAAAGAGCGTAAAGAAATGGTCCAAGACGCTCTTGGTTTGCGAATATACGAATGGCGATTGAAAGAAAGCGACAAAAAGCTAGCAACTGTGCTTGAAAACATGCGCGAGGCTCAAATAAGTCGCCGTGAAATAGCCCCGCACGTACAATTTCTCAAAAAACAAATTGATAAAGTTCAAAAGGGAACAGAACTTCGGAGTGAGCTTTCTGCCCTCTACCACACCTATCTCGCACAAGAAGAAGCGTATATTCATGATCTAGAGTCTAAAGAGCCACACACTTTTGAAAGTCTCAAAAAAGAGCTCGGAAAAATTACTCAAGAAATCACCGAACACACAAACAAAAAACAAGTAACACTTCCAACAGAAATAACTACAAATCTAGTTCGAGCCGAGGAAGCAATTAGAAAATATGAACAAGAAAAAAATACTATTGTTCGTTCTGTTATTTCACTTGAAACAGAGCTTCGTATTTTAGAAAAAAATATTGAGAAAGCGCAAAACGGAGAAGCTGAAAAAATACAAGTAAGCACAGATGGACATGTTTCAAAAAAAGAAGTTGTTGAATTCGCTTCATCTATTAAAGAAATACACGAAAAAGTTATCTGGCGCTATGAACATAAAGAGTTTCAAGAGCTTCCTGCGCTTTTCAACCTGCTCAAAGCACGTCTTCATTCTTTTGAGTCTTTCTTAGAGAATGCTTCACATACACAGTCCGTTGTTCAAAAAGTGGATACCAGGGAGTTACTTCTTTCTGTCCAAAAACTCAAAGAAGATCTACGTGCGGCTACTGAAGACCAAACACGCATCACGCACGAACTTGAAAAAGCACTCGCACAAAAGAAACAAGCTGAAGAAGCAAAAGATGCCTACAAGGAAAGTTCTTTTGTAGACGAACGTCGAGTTTTTGAACTTGAACGTCTGCAGGCAGAACTACAAGGAAAGCTTTCTCTCACAGAGCTCAAAATAACCCAGATCCGAGAGCGAAAAGAACGATTTGAAGCGGAACTTGCCGAAGCCTCCGTACTCATTGGAGCATCTGTTTTACAATACAAAAATACCACTCTTACTCCTTTTGACCCTCACACGCAAGACGAACACCGAAAGAAGATCGAACGTCTCAAGCTCCGTATTGAAGACATTGGTTTCGTGAACGTAGATGAAGTTACAAAAGAATACGAATCAGTAAGCGGTCGCGATGAATTTTTATCAAACGAAATCCGAGACCTTGAAACAAGTAAAGAAAAACTCGAACAAGTGATGGAGGAGCTCAGAACAACTCTTGCCACACAGTTTGAAACAGGACTCACAACTATTAACACTCATTTCCAAAAATTCTTCCATACTATGTTCGGCGGTGGGGAAGCAAAGCTTGTTTTAATTGAGAAAGAAAAGCGTCAAAGAAAATCCGACACAGAAGAAGACGTGGACGATGCAGAGAAGGAAACAGAAACTGGTATTGATGTGACTGTGTCGCTTCCTCATAAAAAAGTAAAAGATATTGCCATGCTCTCAGGAGGTGAGCGAGCCCTTGCTTCTATCGCACTTCTCTTTGCGCTTTCTCAGGTAAATCCGCCGCCATTCTTAATCCTCGACGAAACAGATGCTGCGCTTGATGAGTCAAACGCTAAAAAGTACGGTGCAGTATTAAACGAGCTCAGTGCACATTCAAAACTCATTGTAATTACGCACAACAGAGAAACAATGGCCCGCACCCACTCACTCTACGGTGTGACAATCGACGTCGATGGCTCATCACGCATTCTTTCTGTAAAATTAGATGAAGCTAATGTGTACGCAAAATAAAACACCGCGTTTTTAGACGCGGTGTAAGTAAATCTCAAGTGTAGTGGGGATCAATATCTACAGGCACATCCGAAAGTGAACTAACGAGAGATTGTAGTCCTTCCGTAACAACACCGAACTCCTTTATCAAAAACACCCCTCTGCTATAGCCCCCACGAAAAGCTTGGTATGTATGGAAGCAAATTTTTTCTACGTATTCACGCAGATGTGCTTCCTTGATTTCAAGACGTCCTGCAACAAACGAAATCAACTTCGACCTCTCTGCAAATTGCATTTGCACCAAAGCACCCTGAGCGTGGGCGCTTTCAATGCCGAAGCGAATCTGTCGAAGCTTATCCACCAAATTGGTGACGACTGCAGCGTTACCGCTTCCTTGCGGCAATACACCCTTTTCTTCAAGCCAATAGATGAATTGCAGACCGAAAACATCAGCCTTTAATTCCTCGAGACCATGACATGCTTCTCGAAAATCTGAGTCAAAATGAAAACTAAGACCGTGAGAAATTTCATGCCCGATCGTGGCCTCAAAAAAACCCCTGAAAGTAAAAAGTTCTTGTGAGTGTGGAGGTAAAACTCGTCTGGCTATTTCTGTAGTGATGACTTCAAACTTTGCCTCCATGCTATTCACAAAAAAACACTTTTTGGATCCAAATTCTCGCCTAATGTTTTCTTCATTAGGTAAACAGCAAGCCATTGGAACAATTTCGTATAGACTACCACCAGCACTCTCTACCACATCTAAAGCGACCATCGGACAGAGAATGGGACTGGATTCAAACTGAAACGAATTCCCAAGCCACGCATCAAAGGCATTGGCATACGACTGAAACAATTGAAGACGCTCATTCTTCTCTGGGGTAATCACCCCGAGAACTGCTTCCATTGTTGTCTTCACACCGAAGCGTGTATCTGCATAGCTCTCATAAAACCCAATGATTATTTCGATCGCCGACTCTACCTTGAGCCAATTGATTTCACTTTGTTCGTAATCGTTTGACTCGAAGCTGCTAGCACGAGAAATCAGAAATGTCCGGAAGGAGTCGCTTGAAACTTTTTTTGCGGCTTGCCGGAGCAGTTCACAAATTTTTGCCAACCCCTCTTCATATTTCACACTGTAAGGAGTTTCTTCTAGCGATTCGCCCGAACCCATTACTACCGTCCGAGGATTCATGAAATTTGAAACTTCTTCCTGAGTCACTCCCTTAGGCCAGAACGGGAACTCTTTGTGGAAAATTTCACCAGGAGCAAGAAAGGGTTGTGTCGATTGGGCAAGAAAAACCGAGTTTACAAACGGCATTGCCGTCTGCAAAATTTCCACAGCCTCTTTGTCGCCGGCACTGAGACGATCAAGGTTAACCCTAATTTGATAGGGGATATGGGGAAGCTTCGCATTACGAGTCATGGCGTTTCCTCCGAGGATTTTGGTTAAGAGAATACAAAGAACAACACACAATTCTTACCATAGGTTTGTTTTTTATTCAATAAAATCAGGTATACTAGTGAGTAATTATGGTCAAGACACAATCATTCATCACGCCGCAATACGGCGATGAACTCGAAGGAACAATTGGAATTAATACAAAAGGTTTTGGGTTTGTAAAAGTTCTCACCCTAGAACAAAGCGTTGAAATACCTCAACACGATCTCAACACAGCCCTTCACGGCGACGCAGTGCGGGTAAAAATAACAGGTAAGAATAAATTTGGACAATTTGTTGGGGAAGTTCTTGAGATTATCCGCCGAAGTAAACACGGTTTTGCAGGAACTCTTTTCAAAGAGAAAAATGTGTACTTCGTAAAGGCGCAGGACGCAAAAATGTACACGGAAATCATGATTCCAGAATCTGCGCTCAATGGTGCGGAGGCTGGGCAAAAAGTATTCGCAAAAATCACCGAATGGACTGACTCTAAAAAAAGCCCGTGGGGAGCAATACACACCGTCTTAGGTAAACCAGGTGACAACGACGCCGAAGTCTCGGCATACGCGCTTGAGCGAGGTTTTAACACTAGTTTTCCTATTGATGTAGAAGAAGAAGCGCGACAAATTGAAGAAAAAGGTATTACTGAAGAAGATCTCAAAGACCGAAGAGATTTTAGAAATGTACTTACGTGTACTATCGACCCTTTTGACGCAAAAGACTTTGACGATGCGCTTTCGTTTCAAAAACTTCCAAACGGAAATTATGAGGTAGGAGTTCATATTGCCGACGTGTCACATTACGTTCGAGAAGGCACCGCACTCGACAGAGAAGCAAAACTTCGAGCAACCTCTGTGTATCTTGTGGACCGCGTGATCCCGATGCTTCCTGAGGTGCTCTCAAACAATCTGTGTAGTTTGGTAGAAGGAAAAGATCGTCTTACATTTAGTGCTGTCTTTGAAGTAAACGAAAACGCAGAAATAGTAGGGAGTTGGTATGGAAGAACTGTCATCCATTCTCAAAAACGTTTCAGCTACGAAGAGGCACAAGAAATTTTAGATGCCGGTGGAGGACTTCACTACGAAGCACTCAACACACTAAATATTCTGGCAAAAAAGATCCAGAAACGTCGTTTTGAAAATGGTGCTCTTTCACTTGAAACAGAAGAAGTGAAGTTTAAACTTGATGAAAAAGGATTTCCTGTCTCTGTGTACAAAAAAGTTCGTGGTGATACACACAAAATGATTGAAGAGTGGATGCTCTCTGCAAACAAAGGTGTTGCAACATACGTTTCAAATCTCCCTAACCCGCAAGAACATACTTTCATATACCGTGTCCATCCAGAACCAGAAGAAGATCGTATGCTCAAGCTTGCTAACATTTTGCGTAACGCCGGGCATCCGATTAATTTCACCAACGGACTTGTACCTTCAAAAGACATTAATAAAATTCTTTCTTCACTCGAGGGAACAAAAGAAGGTGGACTCTTGCAGGTATATGTAACTCGGGCAATGCAGAAAGCGATATACAGCACTGACAATGTGGGACACTACGGACTTGCTTTTGATTTTTACTCCCACTTTACTTCACCCATCCGTCGCTATCCAGACACTATGGCGCACCGGCTTTTGGCTATCTATTTGTCAGGTAATCGCTCAGAAACTTCCGCAAAAAAGTTTTATGAAGAGCTTTGTGCTCATTGCTCATTCCGAGAAAAAGAAGCTGCTGATGCTGAACGAGGTTCTGTAAAATACATGCAGGTACTCTATATGTCAGTCCGCATTGGTCAGACATTCAATGGAGTTGTCTCTGGTGTGTCACAGTGGGGAATTTATGTTGAAGACTCTGCTACAAAATGTGAGGGGATGATAAAACTCCGTGATCTAGGGTCAGACTTTTATATGTACGACGACAAAAAGGACCTTATTTATGGAGAAAATAGCGGACAAATCTTCAAATTAGGCGATGAGATGAAGATTCAGGTCAAGGGAGTAAATATTGAGGAGCGCCTTATTGATTATGCCCGTGTTATTGACTCAAAGTAAATTTTCAGGTATTTTATAACCCATGCTTACACTAAGACTTCAAAGAATAGGACGAAAAAACGACCCACACTTTCGGCTTGTTGCAACTGACTCAAAGAACGCAGCTCAGTCAGGAAAGGCGGTAGAAACTGTTGGAACATACAACGTTAAAATGGGCGTGTTTAATCCAAACGTAGAGCGAGTAAAACACTGGCTCAAAGTAGGTGCAAAACCATCTGACACTGTATTTAACCTCCTTATCAACAAGGGTGTTATCGAAGGTAAAAAGCGAAATCTTCTCCCTTCAAAGAAAAAAGAATCTAAGAAAAAATAAATCTCCAAAACATCTGCCTCGCGCAGATGTTTTTGTTTGACCAAAGCACGCGAGCAAGATACTATGTAATGCGTAAGCGCGTGCTTACAAACGCTCTATAACATACACAACTCTATGGAAGACAAAGTATTTCTCGAAACGGTAGTAAAAGCATTAGTAGACAATCCGGATGATGTACAAGTGGCTCGAAAAGTTGATGAGATGGGAGTACTCCTTACTCTCGACATCAATCCCGCTGATATGGGGAAAGTAATTGGAAAAGAGGGAGCAACTGCGAAAGCGTTACGCACTATTCTCCGAGTCGTTGGAATGAAAAACAACGCACGAGTAAACCTCAAGATCAATGAGCCTGCTGGAAGCGAAAGAACAGCAGTTCGACGAACAACCCCAGAAGTACCAACAGTAGAACAGGTAATGCAGGAGATCAAAGGTCTCTAAACCTTCAAAAACCACCACAAAAAGGTGGTTTTTGTGTATAGTAGGGAAATATATGCGTTTTCATGTTATAACCCTTTTTCCCAACATGTTTGAGTCGTACCTTTCCGACTCAATTTTAAAGCGTGCACAGGAAGCAAAAAAGGTTTCGTGGTTTTTCTATAACCCTCGTACTGAAAGCAAAGATAAGTGGAAACGAGTAGATGATAGACCGTACGGTGGAGGGCCGGGAATGGTGATGACAGCGGATCCTATTTTGCGAGCCATTGAAAAAATACAAAAAAAGATTGCTCGCTACAAAAAAACAAAAGTAAAGACAATTATCTTTTCACCAGGAGGGACACAATTTACAAATACTATTGCCCGAGAGCTTATTACTAAAAAGGTAACTGATATTATTCTTATTTGCGGAAGATACGAAGGCATCGACGCTCGTGTAAAAAAGATTCTGAAAGCAGAGGAGTGGAGTATTGGTGAATATGTACTCACAGGAGGGGAATTACCTGCAATGATTGTGATTGACGCCGTGTCGCGCCACATAGACGGTGTCCTTGGTAATAATCTTTCACCTGAAGAAAACAGAGTCTCGGCTCACGAAACATACACTCGGCCAGAAACATTTGTTTGGAAAAAGAAAAAATACAAAGTTCCAGAAGTTCTTCTTTCAGGAGACCCCAAGAAAATAGACGAATGGAAAAATAACTCAAAAAAGTAGTGCGCCTCAGTATTGACGGTGACATTTTCGTACACCTGGCGGGTTTATACCTATACTACTACTAGAAATCCATGAGCTTTTGTCAAAGACAAGAAATCTTGCAAAAGGCAAAAAATAAGGTATTATAGGTACTTATGGAAATTGCAGTAATCGAAACAGGCGGAAAGCAATACAAGGTTGCCCCAGGCACCTCTATTAAAATTGAGAAGCTTTCAGACACACAGAAAGTAGGGGACAAAGTAACTTTTGACAAAGTACTTCTTGTGGATGGAGCTACTACAGCTATTGGTGCACCATACGTAGCGGGAGCAAAGGTTGAAGCAACAGTAGAAGAAATTGGACGACATGACAAAGTTATTGTTTTGAAATACCGAGCAAAAAGTCGATACCAAAAGAAAAACGGCCACCGACAACTTTTTGTAAAAGTAAAGATTGATTCAATCAAGTAATCAGAAACTAAAAATAAAAACCGCACACTGTGCGGTTTTTATTTTCTATTTGAGAGCGCTTGCGAAAGAGTATTCGGATCGGCATATTCTATTTCCGTACCTGTAGAAAGTCCTCGTCCAAGAATACTCACTTTAATAGTTGGAACAAGTTGTCCGAGAATGGTTTGAATATACTTGTACGTATGATCACCTTCTTGAGTTGCTGCGAGTGCAACCACAACTTCTTGTAAGCCGGTTTCGACAAGTTTTTTTACCCTACGAACTAATTCCTGAATACGAACCTTTAATGAAGGTGTTTGTTCATGAAGAGGCAAGCTGCCACCAAGTACAAAATAAAAACCATCATAGACTCGACTTTTTTCAATAGTCTGCAAATCAATATCTTTTTCAACAACAAGAAGAGTTGTTTTATTTCTGCGAGGATCTCGACACTCAGTACATTCAGCTTCATTATTACGTCGAGTAAAATACACAAAACATGACGGACACTGTGCCACATCTCTCCGCAAGACATTCATAGCATTCACAATTGCTTCATGAGACTCTTTTGATTGAGAGAGGATATAGTAGGCAAAACGGCGCGCCTGACGCGGGCCAATGCCTGGAAACTTTGTAAACTCTTCTGACAATTTTTCAATAGGATCCATAGAATAGATTAGAATGATGCTCCGCCAGTAAAGTCGCTTTTTTCAATACTCAAGAAACTTGTCTTCTTGTCATCAAAGTATAATTCAACTTTTCCTGTTGGACCATTTCGATGTTTTTCGATTAAAATTTCAACAATGTTCGGCTTTTCTGGATTATCTTGATACTTATCTTCACGATGAATGAAAGCAACCACGTCGGCGTCTTGCTCGATGGAACCTGAGTCACGAAGGTCAGAAAGACGGGGCTTACCACCACGAGCTTCCACAGCACGAGAAAGCTGTGAGAGGGCAATTACCGGCACATCAAACTCCTTAGCAAGACCTTTGAGGGAACGAGAAATTTCCGTAACCTGATTTACCAAGTTATCGTAATTTTTCGCAGTTGTCATAAGCTGCAAGTAGTCAACAATCACAAGTCCAATAGGAGCATCCGCATGTTGTGAGTTATATCGTCGCATTACGCTTCGCATACGCATAATAGAGTTTCCGGCCTGATCATCAATTGTGATAGGAGCCTTTGCAAGACGAGCGATTGCTTCTTGAAGTCGTGTAAAGTCTTCATCCAATGAAAGACGCCCCGTGCGCAACTTCCATGAGTCAACATGTGACTCAGCAGAGACCATACGATCAACGAGCTGTTGCTTACTCATTTCTAGTGAAAAGATAGCCACGGGAATATTTTCTTTTACTGCAGCATGTCGAGCAAAGTCGAGCGCAAGAGAGGTTTTACCGACAGAGGGACGAGCAGCGAGAATAATGAGATCGGCCTTTTGGAAACCAGAAAGTTTGTTGTCGATTTCAGCAAACCCCGTTGGCACTCCACGAGTTTGCTGCCCTGACTGCTGGAGCTTCTCAAAACGATCCCAAGCATCATCAAGAAGGTCCTCGATTTTTTCTAGTTTCTGACCTTTGGAAATATTAGTAATATTGTACATCCGCTTCTCAGCTTCTTCGAGTACATGCTCAAGCTGTTTTTCTTCATTGTAGGCAAGTTCACCAATATGATGCGATGCGTTGATGAGATTTCTTAAAACGGCCTTTTTACGAACAATTTCAGCGTAATAGTCTACGTTCGTAGCAGAGGGAACGGTATTTAAAAGCTCACTTACGTATGGTGTGCCGCCAATTCCTTCAAGTTCTTTTTGTTCACGAAGTTTTGTCGTTACAGTAAGAAGATCAATCGGCTCACGCTTCGACGCAAGCTCAAACATCGCTTTGAAAATAACTCGATGACGCTCAGAATAAAAAGATTCAGCTTCAACACTATCAAGAACATCGAACACTACATCCGGTCGAAGCATAATAGAACCCAGAAGCGCTTTTTCTGCCTCCAAATCTTGTGGTGGAATTCTATCAACAAACGGAGTAGTGCCTCGCATGTATCTCATACTACCATACTCACTTTTGGGCAATTTTTACTTTTTTGCTATATTTCTGGATAAGCTGTTGATATGGATTTCCAAATACTTCTTTATTACAAATACGTAACCATTACAGACCCCGTAGCCTTCATGAAAGAGCAGCGGGACCTCTGCGAACGACTCGGACTAAAGGGGCGTATTATTGTTGCGCACGAGGGCATAAACGGCACGGTAGGCGGAAGTGTAGACGCCACAGAGATGTATATCGCGGAAATGAAAAATGATCCGCGATTCATAGATATTCACTGGAAAAAGAGCTTCGGCCCACAAGATACCTTTCCGCGCCTTTCTATTAAAGTGCGCCCTGAAATAGTAACTACCAAAATTACCGACGTAGAATTAAATCCCCAAAAAGAAACCGCAACACATCTCAAACCGGAAGAATTACATGCTTGGTATCGTGAAGGAAAGAGTTTCAAAGTTATCGACATGCGCAATTCATACGAAATTGGTATTGGAACATTCAAAGATTCTGTTGATCCAGAAACAATGAATTTTCGTGATCTTCCGAAATCGCTTGAAAAATTAAAAGTACACAAAGATGAAACTGTGCTCACCGTATGTACCGGCGGTGTACGTTGTGAAAAAGCATCACAATATTTAAAGACGCAAGGTTTTAAAGATGTCTATCAGTTAGATGGCGGCATTGTAAGTTACATGGAGAAATATCCCGGAAAAGATTTTGAAGGAACTCTGTATGTATTTGATAAGCGAAAGAAAATGGATTTTTGTAAACCAGGAGAACGAGATGTGATAGGGAAGTGCTCAATCTGTTTAAGTACCACCGAACGAGTAGAAAACTGTGCGGACGACGAATGTCATCTTCAATTTATTTGCTGTGATAATTGTATTTCAAAATATAACGGCATGGTCTACTGCAAAGAATGCAACAATACTCAAGGTGAATTTCCAAAGGTGAGCGGGCGAGTAACTAAAATTATTTAAAACAGGGTCAATGCCACAGAACTATTGACCCAAATGAGTATTTGTGTTATATTGTTCAAGTACCCGAGATTGGCTTGGGAGATGGAGGCTGGGAATGATTGCTCAAGAGATTCCTAACAAGTTGTTCACGGAGTTGGCAGGGAAGCTAACACTAAGCGTACCCCCAGCCCTATTCATAGGGTCATTTGGCGAAAAAGGAAGTATTCGCTTCATCAAAGATGGACTTACCACATCGGTTGGCATCCATCGAAAAAAACAAATGGTCCCCGGGGACCCCGCAGAACTTGAAATCTCTCACGGACCACCACTGATGGTTCCGGTCATTCGCATCCTTCTGGGACTTCGTGAAGATCCAGCATTTCTCCCAATTTTGGCGCGTTGCGATAATCTTTACGCGCGGTGCAAGGATTACGCGCGGGATTGATTCTCTTTTTGCATATTGATTACATTCGCGGTCCGTAGTGACCGCGAATTTTTTATATTTATTTCTTTACCTTATTGCCCCATCTACGCTATAGTTTAGTATATGTACAAACAAGTAACCATCATTCTCCTAGTTGTAATTGTAAGTATTTATTTATCGTTCAACTACCAACAAAAACAAAATCCCGCACCTATTGCAATTACTTGGTCATTTGAAACAAAAGAAGCTGAGGGAATGAATCCTCCGCAAACAAAAGTAACCGTTAGTATAGATGGAAAAGACTCTAATGCAGGCATCTATGATGGAACTTGTGCTTCTGTGGAACCTACAGAACTTGAAAGTGGAGAACTTTCCGGAGTTCTTTGTTGGTGGGCGGGAGGTGGAACTGAAATTGGTGTCTTTAAAGAAAATGGAAAAATGATTCTCAAGAAAAGAAGCATGGACGAAGGTACTGCAGAAGAAGAAGGGTTTCGAGGTAATTTTCAAACAGTTCTTGAACTCTAACGTTAGGGGAAATAAAAAAGCCGCTCAAGATCCGGGGAGAATCGAGAGCGGCGGCACGGCGGGGGAACACACCGTGATGTCCAGAGAACTTTAGACCAAACCTCGGTCTTTAGATCCATTCCAGATGGGGATTGGTGGCCACCTGAAATGTTTCCGAACAAATACAACGTACGTTATTTTTTTATTACTGTCAAGAATTTAGCTGGGAAAGTTAACCAAAAAAGAACCGCCGTGGGTCAACGGCGGTTTTGAAATGTGGCAGCAATACCACTATTAAGAATGATTGAGTTGGTTCAGGCAAACAAATGAGCAAAGATCCTGTATCGCGCATGGAGGCTCGCGCATAGGGATCGAGCTCTGCACGATAGTGCCGTCTGGGCCCTTCGCACGTTCGTGTAGAGCATCACTGCGCAATTGTTCCGTCTGGAGAAAGCCCCCTTCAGCACAGACGTTACCTGAACCAACCCACTTGTAAAATACTTTATATTTACTAATCTGTCAAATATTTATCCACAAAAAAATCACCAGACATATTGCCGGTGATTTAGGACAGTTGGCGGTTCAGGCGAATGTGTCGAGGCCGAGAGCGACATTGTGCGCAATGAAACTGGCTTTTGTTGAATACAACACATTCCACTCCGGAGGGAATCCCACCCTCGAAGATCACGCGCGCGTCTGGATTAGACCGTGACTGGTTGATTCGGAAGAAGCTCCGACAGAGCCATATCCGGATACTGCAACCCCAAATCTGGTAGTTGCCCACGAGTGTTTGCCTGAACCGGCCAACTGGAGAAGATAGTACTCCCATCTACGTATCCTTGTCAATTTTTACAAAGATGCGTAGAGAATTATGTTAAAATAATAAAAAATGAATAAAACTATAACTATTGAGACAGTGGTTCGTAAAGATATTAAAACAGTATGGGACCTTTTTACCGGTCCAGAACATATCGAAAAGTGGGCACACGCATCAGATGATTGGGAATGTACTAAGGCAATAAATGATATTCGTGTTGGTGGTAGATTTTCTTCTACCATGGGAGCAAAAGACAAATCAGTATCATTTGATTTTACTGGTACCTACACGGCAGTAGAGGAGGGTAAAGCACTTGTATACACACTTGATGATAATCGAACGGTTGTAACTTCTTTTACTGAAGAGGAAGACGGTGTACATATTATTCAAACTTTTGAAATGGAGAACGAGAACTCAGAAGAACTGCAGCGAGGAGGATGGCAGGCAATATTAGATACCTTTAAGAAATATACTGAGTCAGTTCAGTAAAACCAATATGAAAAAAATTATCATTCCCTTAGGTGTCATCATTATTATAGGGATTCTTTTGTACGTATATCGCGGAGAAATAACCAAACATTACTTCAAGCCAACAGATACAAACGTTACTGAAGGTACTCATCAAGGAGGAAAGCAACCAGTTGTAGTTGCGGAAGATCTTAATATCCCTTGGGAATTAGTGTTCTTACCAGGTGGAGATATGTTAGTAACCGAACGTGCTGGAAAATTGCTAAGAATTGGGAGTAATAGACAGGCGATTGAAATACAAGGGGTAGAACATCGAGGAGAAGGTGGATTACTTGGGCTCACGCTACACCCAAACTTTGCCCAGAATAATCTTTTTTACATCTACCTTACTACTTTGGATGGAAAAACACTGAGTAATCAAGTTGAACGATATACACTAACAGGCACAACTCTTTCCGATAGAAAGGTAATTCTTGAAAACATCCCTGGCTCTACTAATCATGATGGTGGGCGAATTGCATTCGGCCCTGATGCGATGCTTTACATTACGACAGGCGATGCGGGTACTCCTGATAATGCGCAAAAAATAGAAAGTTTGGCAGGAAAGATTTTACGAGTACAAGATGATGGATCAATACCATCTGATAATCCATTCAAAAATGCAGTGTACTCATACGGTCATCGCAATGTACAAGGATTAGCATGGGACATTAATGAACAATTGTGGGCAACAGAACATGGAAGATCAGGGGCAGTATCTGGATATGATGAAGTAAATAAAATTATAAAAGGATCAAACTACGGCTGGCCATTTGTTCAAGGAGATGAAGTGCGGAGAGGAATGGTGTCTCCTTATTTACATTCCACTGCAAGTGATACATGGGCCCCCGCTGGCGCAGTACATCTTAACAAACATCTTATCTTTACTGGATTGCGAGGAGAGTCACTCTACATCACAAATACCACTACTCCAGGAGAAAACCTAAAGGCGTTTTTCAAGAGCACCTATGGACGTCTTCGTACTGTAACTATTGGGCCAGATAATATGCTCTATGTTCTTACCAACAACAAAGATGGGCGAGGGGATGCGGAAGCCAGAGATGATCGGATAATTAAAATAGATCCAAAAACATTGGGGTTATAATGTATAGATGGCGGATGCAAATATAGAAATCCTTAAAAAGGAAACCTATTTGAAAGCTATAGAAAATAGCGTGGGGAGCAGACTGTTTAATTCTCTTTTTGTTAGATATAAACATACAGGAGAAGTAAAAGATATTTTAAATAACTGCGAACTCTCTTGTGCATTCTTCACAAGCAACATACTTCTTATGTTTGGAGTATTCGAGAAACCATTTGCAACAGTGAGAGGTTTGAAAGCATCAATTGATCAAAATTGTAAGTGGAAAAAGATTTCCCTTGGTGAGGTTGAAAAAGGGGACGTGGTCTTCTGGGAAAAGAAAAAACATGAGGACGGTACCGAAACGGCACATGTCGGATTCATGATTAATAAAGAAGAAGCAGTTTCAACAAGTACTCAAAGTAAAATGGTTGCTCGACATTCAGCAATGAATAGGGCAATAGACAGTATTTACAGATACTCTTGGGAATAGCACTTATTTTGACTTTAATATAAAATATGGCATTATGTATCTAAGAGTTCTTTAGGTCTTAATGCTGTAGTGTTGTGCTGTACCAATTCAACTGATGCGGAGGTTGCCATGCCAAGAGACATTTTTTCGGATAATGAACCAAGCGATGAGGAGATCATGGAAGATGTGAGTGACCAAACATTGCGTCACATGCATCTTGGTGAAAACATCAACTACCTCAGCAACAAACTGTTCGACCACACTGGGACGCTGGTTGACGGTACCACCAAGGACGACGTCGCAAGAATGACAACTTATGCCAAGATCGGACTCCTGGAACGCATGTACAACCACACCCAAATGCAAGGCACCGGCCTGTGTTGGGAAATCGGTGCTTTCCTAGAAGACATCAGTGAGGATGAGAAGCGAGGCTTCAAGACCACTGACGACTACAACTGAACACAAACCCGCTTTGATGCGGCAAATGGAAACCCGTTTGCTTTCATCGGAGCGGGTTTTCTTTTTGACCTATAGAAGATTATAGACATAGATAGGTAATCTATGGTACGAATTACTTGAACAAGTTCGTTCACATACAAGCACAAGGGGAATCCGAGATGAACAAGCCACAGATCAAGAGTATTGGAGCCGGTTCCGTAACTGTTTCTGGTTTGACTCGAGAAGATGAGGAACTCTTCCAAGGACTCATCAACGGTCATCAACGCCTCAGTGTAGTTGATGGCAAGCTCGTTGCAACAGCTGTTCATGAACCGCTGCCTGATCCAACTACGGATGAGGAGATGGCTCCATTCTGGCGTAGATGCGCACCGAATGAGGGAATACTGCAAGAAGAACTGTTCGATCGTGAGAACTATCAGAACAGCCTGTCACCATCCATCCTGATTCAGTCGTTGTGCGGATATGGTTATACACCTGAGGCTTACCGAAATCAATCGGAGCGTCTCAAGGGATATGGATTCGCGCAATTACGATCGCAACGCAGTCCCAGTGGTCAGTACTACGAGATCTGGTATTTGGCTGGTCTCTACCTTGCCCAAGGTGGCCTGGCGGAAGCTGTCGCCAAGTTCAAAAGCAACAACATGAACCTGAAAGACACCCAGGAGTACGCAAGGCGTTCGTTTAAAGCGGCCACAGACTTCTTGGCGGCGAATGTTCGCTTCGGAACTCTCGATGTGTCCGTCCAACGGTGGGCGATGTGCATGTCAGATTGAGGGTATCCAAATTTAGTCCGTCACGATGTTGTGGCGGACTTTTCTTTTTATATTAGAAACAAAGTCTAGACATGACACAATGTTGCGTGTTATGAATTATTTACTGTTCTTTAACCAACCAGGAGATTCCTGATGAAAGCTCTCGTAGCAGCGATTTTCGTCATTTTGATGGTCATAGTAGTAAAGCCTCTCTCGCGGATGAATCCTCCAACGGGTGGACTCTTCATGGCTGTGGCTTTCATCCTCGTACTCATTCTGTTGGATAGAGCAGAAGAGCACTTCCATAAGAAAAAAGGAAAGAAGGAGAAACGTCCTCGAAAAACGATTTCTACGATTTATCGCAACTATGAACCAGTGCTACGATGGTCCATTCAAGATAAGGATAAGGATACGGATTATGATCCGGACACAGCCGTTTTGTTCGATTCCGTCGTCGCAGTCGATGTGAGTTTCAAACAGTCAGTACATCTTCGAGATGGATGCGCTGTCGTCGCTGAATGTGCAGCGGCCAAGGGCAGTAACGATCCGATCAAGCTCGGTTGGGAACACCGAACCATGCGTCTGTTTTTTGAAGGAAGTTTTTTCGATAAGCAGGGACGGAGAGTTGTGGGATGCCGCAAACTCACCATGCTTTCCGACGGGAAGATGTACGCATCAGGCGTTCGCTACTAGAAAGTTCATAGACGGGAGGGAAGAAATTCCTCCCGTCTCAAGCCACTCAATTGAGTGGCTTTTATTTTTCATAACAGAATAGACATTCATAGACGAAATAGTATATTTGTGGTAATAATTATCCATTGTTCTTTAACAGAAATGGAGGTTTGCATGAAAGCTCTTCTGTTCATCATCTTGTTGGCCACACTGGCAGCAACGCTTCTTTCAAGTGTCGAGTCTCTGTCAGCAAAGATCGGCATCATTGTGGTAATGATCGCCACACTTATTTTCTGCGATATATATTCGCGGAAGAAAAAAGGGGGTGGACTCTAATGAGATTCCTTGCACTCCTATTAATGGTTTGCGTGATTGGCCTCACGTCGATAGTGCTTCGAAAGGTTGATTTTGTACTAGCAAGAGCCGCCATCATTCTTTTTTCCATCATCGTATTCATTCTCCTCGAGAGATACATCTCTGGGGAAAGGAAGGTCCGAAGGAGAAAAAGAAGAAGGTAAATGGCAAGCTTAATCCAATAGACATCGACCGTGTCGCGAAATGAAATAAGGAGAAATTCCGATGAGATTTGTTGCGATCCTTTTCTGGATTGGTTTGCTGATATACCTGCTTTTACAGCAGGATGCTGAAACGAACAAGGGTCTTGGTGTTATAGCAGTGATCCTGATGGGGACTTTTCTCTGGTGGCTCATCCAAAAGAAAAAGGCACCTGAGCAGAAAGATACGATGCGTCGGGCAATTACGATAAGTGTCAATTACTTGGATCGAGAGTCGCCAATACGTTGGCTCCTCCACCACCAAGAATATCCCGAAACCGTCCAGGCTTTACGATCTGTCTTTGCGGTTGATGTACGTTTTCTGCAATCAAAGGACTACGAAGCTGGGTACATCTGTACCTTGATCGCCGAATGCTGGATTGCCATAGGCAATGAAATGCCTCCTTCGGTACTCGAAAATGTTCTTTTGTCTTTCGATCGTCGCACTGGTTTTTTTACCGATAGATCTGGGAAGATTGCTGTAAGCTGTGGCAAACTCTATCTTCTTCCGAATGGAAGCATCTACGCCTCGAGTATCCAGTACAAGTAATTTCATCAGATGAAAGAACAGGGAGTTCTTTCATCTGAAGCCGCTCAATTGGGCGGTTTTTTGTTGTAAATATTTTCCATAGACAGAAATATACAGTCGTGGTACGAATGAGGAGTTGCACAAATACAACCAGAGGAGAACAACATGTCAGGTTACATAAGCAGTGCTGTGGAACAAGGTGACAGGGAATATCAACAAGACCGAGATTTCATCAAGGTGGCAGAAGGATATTCTATTCTTGCCGTCATGGATGGTCACGGCGAGAGAGGGTCGGAGATAGCGGAGTTCTGCAAGGTAGCCATCGGCGAGATTCTCGCAAACGAGGGGTACGCTTCAGATCCGGAAGAAGTGATCGGAAAGATCTTTACTGAACTCCTCGAGAAAGCCCCGTACCAGCACGATGGCGGCACAACACTTTCAATCGCCTGGATCAAGGAAGACAAAGCGGTCATCGGTGTGCTCGGCGATTCGCCGGTGCTGGTTGTGGACAAGTCTGGGCGGTGGTACAAGAGTCCTCTCCACAACACTTCAAACCAAGCAGAAAAGGATGCTGTTTTGGCAAAGGGTGGAAAGGTCGTCACCAAGAACAACTGTCTGTACTTCCATGACCCCATGCATTACGGCGAGTACATCCAACTCAGCCGTGCAATCGGCGACAAAGTGTTCCAGGACATTCTCTTGCGAGAACCTGATATCTACACTGTCCCGAACCCCAAGTATGTTCTGGTTTCAAGCGACGGACTCCGCAGAGCAATCGCTGTAACCGTAAAAGACGACTCGACCGCAGAAGGTCTCATGGAAGAAGCCAGGAAGTATGCCGGCGGGTTGTGGGACAATACCACGGTTCTTTTGTGGAAAAGTGCGTGAGGCAAATAACGCAAACCATCTACCCTTAGAGAGGCCGATACACTGGTCTCTCAAGGGAGGTGGTTTTTTATTTTTATTAGAGGATAGAGATAAAAATTTTATACGCTATACTTTGAAATATGCAAATTACTAAGCTTGGAAATTGAAATACAATAAATATGAACCACTGGCTCATTAAAAGCGAACCTGATTGCTATTCCATAGACGATCTTAAGAAAGACAAGAAAATTCCTTGGAATGGCGTACGAAACTACCAAGCTCGTAACTATATGCGAGACCATATGAAAGTAGGGGATGTAGCCCTCTTTTATCACTCAAGCACTAAACTAACAGGAGTATATGGTGTAGCAAAAGTTGTAAGTAAACCTCACGCTGATGTAAGTGCCACAGATCCGAAGGACGAACACTTCGATCCGAAATCAACAAAAGAAAAACCAATTTGGGAATGTGTGGACTTTGCGTTTGTTAAAAAACTTCCACGAGCAGTATCGTTGGAGGAAATAAAGAGGGATCATAAACTAGGAGGGATTATGGTTGCACAAAGAGGATCACGACTTTCAATCCAACCAGTAAGTAAAGCTCATTTCGATAGGATCATTGATTTGGGAAATAAGTAAGATGTACACCGTAAAGATAAATCCTAAATCACGGTATCTTCGTATTCGCATCAAACCAGGTGGCGAAGTACTGGTAACCGTACCTAAAAATGTAAACTCATCGGTAGTAGCTAAATTCCTGCAAGATAAACACGATTGGATAGAGAAGAAGGTAAAATTGATGGAGCAATATTCAAAAATTCCAAAGGTTACATTATCGAGAAAAGAAATTACCGCACTTAAAACAAAAGCACTGACATTTATAGAAGAACGTCTTCTATACTTCAATACAAAATACGGATACGAGTGGAATACAATTACAATACGACAGCAGAAATCACGATGGGGAAGCTGCTCTAAGAAAGGCAATTTGAACTTTAATTACAAGATAGCATTACTGCCAGAACATCTCGCAGACTATATTGTTGTTCATGAACTCTGCCACCTTGGAGAATTTAATCACTCAGATAGATTCTGGACACTTGTTGCTCGCACCATTCCAGATTATAGAGAAAAAAGAAAAGAACTTAGAGAGAAAGGAGTGGTGTTTCAATAAAATTTCGTTTCTGTTTTGAGTCCAATTTTGTTATATTGTTTTAAAGATCGTAATCAACTTACATCCATAATGACCTCAGGAAATAATTTTACAAGCAAACAAGAGTCTGGAAGTAGTAAAGAGTTACAGAAAGCGATGTATAGTCAGTGGTTTTTTATCCCACTAACTCTTGCTGGGATTATTGGATTAATCTCAGGAGATTTTTTGCTCGGAATTGTTGTGTTCTTTATACTCACCATTTCTGAAACCGTTCATGTATACCTTCCTTATGCAAATGATAATCCACAAAAGCTTTGGTTTAAACGAAAGATGTATGGATGGGGATGGGTACCTGTTACTTGGCAAGGATGGTCTGCAACGACACTTTATAGTGCTGTTTTAGTATATTTTACTGTTACCCTCCCTCAAAGGCCTTCCGCACACGAAATAGTTTTTAACCTCCTTTTTCCAATAATCATTGTGACCCTGATGTTTATTTACCTTGCCTACAAAAAAGGCGAACGTCCAAAATGGCAATGGGGTATTAAAAATAATAATTTCTAAGGCTTTTACTTTTTTGTGATCAGCGAAGCACGAACTAATCGAATATCTTCAAAAGAAGTTTCAACTTTTTTAGATTTACACAGTTGTATAATTTCTGTCAGTTTTGCCTCAGGATTTTTTGTAATAATACTAGAAATCATTTTGTGATGGGGGATAGGAGTCGCTAAATATTTTATCTTGAGGTCCGCCCCTTCTTTTAGTAAATCCTCAATATGAGAAATAATTGTTCCCGGAGTTAAATCTCTTTTTTCTGCAATTTCTTGCAAAGACAATTTTTCTTCAAGATATTTTTTTGTAATCATTCGCGTAGGGACTTTTTCTTCGTGTTCACTCTCAGATTCTTCTTGCTCTTCAATACTGCCATAGGCACGAGTAATAAAAGCCTCGTGGAGCTTTATAAGCTCAACTGCAGAATATTTTTCTAATGCGTTTTGAGCCCGAATAGATTTCGCGTGGAGCTCTTTATCAAGCATTAAAATTTCTGGATGCATGAGGAGTGCGTCATCATGAAAACCTAGAAGCTCAACACCTTCTATGGTCCGCACACGAGAAAGGGCAACATAACCCATTCCGAACGTAAATGTCTTTGAGAGGTCAATCTGAGCAGCGTCAAGCGTCATTCCTTGTGACTTGTGCACAGTAATAGCCCAGGCATATCGAAGAGGAATTTGTTTTATTTCCGCCTTCACCTTTCCATCTTCTTCTATCCTCCAAGCATCTTCTGTGACCGTTAATTCTGCGCCCGAGACTGTTTTTACGACAGGGAAGCCAAGATTGGTAAACTTTATAACAACCCCGAGTGTACCGTTATTATATCGCTTTCCTTGATCATTTTTTACAAACATAACCCTAGTTCCAACTTTAAGTTTCAGAGTCTCTGGCGCAAGACAACTTTGTATCAAACTATCAACAAGATTTGCTTTACCTTTTGTCTTCATCTCAAAAACTTTTTCTTCATCAGATATTTGTGCGTACTCAGTATTATTAATACGGTCAACATCTTCATTATGTGTGTATAGTTTGGTATGTGTAATATGAGCAACACTTTTTTTTGTCGAGCCCACAAGCGTACGTTTTAAATTATCTTCCAGGGTGCCAGAACGCATATCTCGCAAAACCAAAGAAAGATTGTCTCCGGTATGACGATACTCAGTAGTCAGATAACAAACAACAGGATTTAGTTTTTTCCAAACTTTCGCATTAAATGCAAAATCATTCACGCTCACTTCTTTATTTCTACTAACAGGAGGGAGTTGGAAGAAGTCTCCACAAAACACCACTTGCATTCCTCCAAATGGGCGACTGTCTTTACGAATAGTTCGTGCAACCAAATCAACCATATCAAGCCGATGAGCGTGGAGCATCGATATTTCATCAATAACAAGCACCTGAGTGCCTTTGTAGCGCGTATATAAATTTTTCTTTTGCTCTAACTCATCTAAATCATATTCAGTAAGTCGATCTTTGATTCCAATTCCGGACCAAGAGTGAAGTGTTACTCCTCCTATGTGCGTTGCTGCAATACCAGTAGAAGCAGTTATGGCCGCTGAAATAACATGAGACTTAAGCCATTTAATATATTCATTAAGCACGTATGTTTTACCTGCACCAGCTCCGCCAGTAAGAAATACAGAGTGTCCTAGTTTTAGAATAGCGAGAGCATCTTCCTGAGTCATTGTGTTTCAAGTATACCGGTTTATATTCAGGAGAGGTATTTGACAATTATTTACTGTTTTGAGATTATATTGATGCGTCCTCGGGATTCCCAGGCGCATCCCTCAGAAGAAAGAGGTGGACAATGAAGAAGAGTTTCCAGCAGATGACCCAGCTCGTGCGCCGCAGCGTTGGCCGCGATTCCTCCACCCGGACCAACTCCACGGAGGTGACCGGCAACTCCGGCGACCGTGCAGCGAACCAGAATGAAAGTGCCGGCGCAGTCATTGCCGGCGTCGCGGGATAAGTAGCCCACGAAAACCAACCCTCCAACAAAACATCGTTGGAGGGTTCATTATTTTTATAGAGTGGATTAAGATATTTGCATTAATTAATTTCTATGATAAAAATTAATTACCTCCGTTTGGGAGAAATGTGATGAAAGCGTCGCAAGCGGGTTTTGGATCACTCGGTCTATTCCAAGATCCATCTGAAACCTTAGCAGGACAGGGGATTAAGCTAGATCCTTCATTCGTGCATCTTTTGACATGTGCCGTGTGTCAAAAGGAACAACAAAATCGGTACGGAAGACATACGCATTACCCGTCACAAACTGAAGAAGCAACCTGTTGCCGGGAATGCGAAAAACGTTATGTGGAAGGAAAATATTCCACCCGAATCATCGCTAACTAGGGAAGTGTCTCATAAAAGCCCCGTTAAAATATTTTACTAACCCAAAGTGTGGTTCAAAGTAAGATAAGACGGGGCTTCGTTAATTTAATATAATGTCGCACAATATATCTTTTGCGACGTATATATGATTGAAACCATGAGGGGTATACTGGATCGAATGCTTACATATTTACAGCGCTGGAAAGTTGTTAATGCCCTCTATCATCTATCCAGAAGCCGTGACTTACAAATCTGGCTACCTGAACATGATCTCTGTGCTTGGATTTCTGGTAGCAATATGCGTACGCATGCTGGTCCAGATACTTTTTTTCAAAAACTAAAATTCAGGTGGTGGTATTTTTTCTTTCGAGTTAGTAATCATGATCAGTTATATCAAAAGATACGTAACGTAGTTCATCAATGTGAAAGGATCAACTGGATTGAGCGAACCAAAGGAGATGACAAAATTTCTGATTATATAGCCCTATCTTGGCGTGGTGAAGAAGTTTACCCGATCTCACATTTAATATTTGGGGTTTACTATGCAAGAACTATCTGGACAGGAGTTATGGTTGGTCTTCTTGTATGGTTTACAATAGTTCAAGTAGAAAAGATTATTCCTAGAGAACCACAAAGAGTTCAAATAGAGATTATACAGCCTCAGATTAAACCTTAATTAGAGGGGATTCGCTTCCCTGTTTTAGTAAAAGAAAAAACGACACTTGAACGTCGCAATTTCTAATCCAGTTATCCTTTTCTAAAATGATTTCTCAAAAAGATTATCTAGACAAAGAATATATTCTCTGAAGAAATCAAAATCCAACTCACCATCTTCTCCAGAATACTCTTCTTCACATTGAGCATGGGTTTTCTTTACATCATTTTTGTATTGGATGTAACAAGCCTCTCCTGGTGCATCATATCTCCATCCAGTTACGTTATTCCATTTTGTGGACTCTTGTTTGTAAATAGTGAGACATGCCTCTTTTTGTTGAGCATCAAACTCTCTTTTTTCTGAGTTTTCCCGTGCATAATATTCTCTATTTGCAAGATCTGTCTTAGCTGCTAAATAGTTACTCACTATAACTGCAATTGATACCAAAAAAATAACGACAACAATCTTAAACCAATTATTACTGATCAGATTTTTAATGTGCATATTAATTTATATTATTAAAATAATATCACACACCCTTATTTCCCATCCCTCGTCAAATTCCCCACTCTTCCATTGACATTTATATATTTTAATGCTATAGTATACGAAGCACTAGTTCATTTCACATACCAGAGGTTACAGATGAACGCAGAAACCCAACAACCGAAAAAAATTTCCCTGGAAGAGACACACATCTTCTGTTTTTGCATCGGAATACTAAACACCGTCATGGTTGGATACATACTTACCAAAAACGGTTTTCAGTACTTTGAAGAGCTGAAGGATCTAATCATGTTTGTGTTGTCTATCTACATAGCAATACGAATCAATCGTTTTATTGATCTTGATTATGAGTTCTTTGGTTTGCATTTGAAATCGGTGGTGCCTGCAATCTTGATGATAGGTGCAGTATCGGCGATTTTCAAGTACATACTGGTATATTTTTGATCGAAAAAAACGGACGGCCAGAGGGCATTAACCAACAAGTTAGTGCCTTTTTATTTGCTTATATAAAAATAGAAAACCCGTCTTGCAATAGGTTTTCTATTACATAAACGGGTTGTTACATTGAACCTGGCGATGGTTGAATTGGCGACAGTTGTTTCAACTCTTCAGAAAAAGCCACTGTGGGCTTATCTCCCGAGAAGTTCTGGATGATGAATGCTTCGACACCATGTACCATGGTTGACTGAACCACTTTCATCTCACCACCTGAGACGCGACTGAGATCGCCATAAAGCGGGGTGAAAAGAACAATACCCTTCATTGAATCCCTCCTCCTACAGTTGGTAAAAAGGAAACCACGCCATTAATTTATACTATATATTTGAATAAAAGTCAATAATACTAACCCTCACAACCTCCTCCCCCTTCAAAATCTAAGGGGAGATCATTATTGACAAATATGTACTCTAGTGGTAAAAATTGTTATTGTTCTCTGACAGAAGGGTGGTTTATATGCGAAACAAACTTCTGAGTGTATTTCTCGGAACAAATCCCAGCGACAAGGATATTTACGAGGCCAAAGGATTTTTGGCAGTAGCTGGCTTCCTTCTGTGGTTCTTTTGTTTTGCAATAATCGCGGAGCAAGGAATGCCATTCAGTTGGGCAGTACTCTTGCTGGCAGTTTGGGTAAGAATCATTAAGGCACTTGAAACCAATTTCGAGAAAGCGTCCGAACTTGAACGAGGAGGTGGCTAGTGAAAATGACAGTTGCTTCAGCCTGTATTTATTTTATCGGCAAGGATGCCGATCCCGACAAACTGAATACCTTCAGAGTGCGCCTCTGGTTCGTGGTAGTGATTTTTTTCTTGTCGCTCACCACCATCGTCATCGCCATGTGTATGGAGATAGAAAATGGATGGATTGCTCTTCCTATCTGCCTTTGGAGCATGACGATGGCGAGTATTTACCGTTCGAAAACAATTTCAATTCAACAAGACAAACTAAGGAGGGGTGAATTTTGGACCCGCAAAGAATAAGACTCTCACGAAATTTTGGACAGATATGGCATCGAGAATAAATCCGGTGCCATTTTATTTTGCAAAAAAAGTAAATCCTAAAAATCCTAATATAGATTCACTTGCTGTAAACGAATTACTACTCCGAGTAGAGAAACTTGCAATAAAACGGCATGTATACTATAGAATAGTAAGTTATGAAGCTCTTAATCGTAGAATCTCCTTCTAAAGCCAAGACTATCGAAAAGTATCTCGATGGCGAATATACCGTACGTGCCAGTATTGGACACGTTCGTGATCTTCCTAAATCTAATAAGCAAGCTATCGACATTGAGGCTGGCTTTGTTCCGACATATGAGATTTCTCCCCGAAAAGACGCAGTAGTTGCTGAAATAAAAAAGCTCGCTAAAAAAGCATCTCAAGTGCTTTTGGCAACTGACCCCGACCGAGAAGGTGAAGCTATTGCGTGGCACATACAAGAGGCTTGTAATTTGAAAGGTGCAGAGCGTGTGACGTTTAATGAGATCACTAAGGAAGCAGTGCTCGAAGCCATCAAACATCCCCGCGCAATTGACATGAACTTGAAAGAAGCCCAAGAGGCACGTCGTGTACTTGATAGATTGGTGGGTTATGACCTCTCGGGACTTATTTGGAAAAAGGTACGCTATGGTCTTTCGGCTGGGCGAGTGCAGTCCCCTGCGCTCCGTATCATCATGGAACGTGAACGAGAAATTCGTGCATTCATTCCTGAAATTTTCTTTGTACTCGATGGTGACTTTGAAACAACTGCAGTAAAAAAAATAAAGCTCACTCTTACGTGTGATGAAGAGCCGAAAACAAAAGATGAAGTTGATCGGATTCTGAAAATTGGCAATGCACATGATTGGAACGTAGTGGACGTATCGCAAAGCGAAGCAAAACGAAGTCCGAAAGCCCCATTTACTACGTCTACCTTGCAACAAGCAGCGAGTTCACGTTTAGGATTTTCACCATCACGCACCATGGGCGTAGCGCAGAAGCTTTACGAAAAAGGATTCATTACTTACATGCGTACCGACAGTACCAACATGTCAGCCCAAGCAGTTGCAGAAATAGCGAGCGTGATTACAAAACAATTTGGTAAAGACTACCTTGAAGTTCGACAATATAAAACAAAATCAAAAAATGCCCAGGAAGCCCACGAAGCAATTCGCCCAACACACGCAAGCGTAGGTCATGCCGGCGCAACAGATGATGAAAAAGAACTCTATGGACTCATCTGGGGGCGAACACTTGCTTCACAAATGAGTGACGCAAAAGTTTTGCGTACAAAAATTTCAGCGAATGTAGTTGCAAGTAAAGAAACTATTCCAAACTTTTCTGTAAACGGTTCCATTACACTTTTCCCAGGATGGTTGCTGGCTGATCCAGACGGTAAGGGTGAGGACGTAGAATTACCTGCTCTTAAAGAAAAAGACGGACTGAAAGCACTCGAACTCCGTTCGCTCCAAAAACAAACGGAACCACCAAGCCGTTATACTGAAGCCGGACTTGTAAAAGAGCTCGAAAAGCGTGGTATTGGTCGCCCTTCTACATACGCATCTATTATTTCCACCATTGAAGAACGAGGGTATGTGGAGAAACAAGGTAAAACTCTCTTCCCTACTGACACTGGTGACGTAGTGAGCAGTTTCCTTGAAGAGCATTTTGGAAAATATATCAGTGACTCATTTACCGCAGAAATGGAAGACGAGCTCGACGAAATCGCAAACGGTACTCGCACATACAAAAAAACACTCGAAGAGTTTTACACACCGTTTTTGAAAGATGTGAAAGAGAAAGATAAGAGTGCGGGCAAAGCGACTGATTTAGGAAAAGCTGACTCCTCTATTCGGTGTCCAATCTGCACAAGTGATATGGTTATTAAACTTGGTAAAGGTGGGAAATTTTTGTCCTGCTCTCGATATCCAGAATGTACCGGTGCACTGACCCTTGATGGTCAGGAAGTTGGCGAAGAAAAACCATTTACCTTTCACCCAAAAACAGGTGAAGCTATTTATCTTCTTACAGGACGCTTTGGGCCATACGTACAACTTGGTAAGAGTCCTAAGAAAGAACCAAAGGTAAAAGGAAAGAAAAAGAAAATTGCTGAGGAAGTTGCAGCACCAATAGTGCCCGCACCAAAACGAGCAAGTCTTCCTCCACGCTTTAAACCAGAAGACCTGACTCCTGAAATGGCAATAAAACTTCTTGAGCTTCCTCGAGATTTAGGAATGGATCCCAAGACGGGAGAACCTATCATTGCAAACAACGGACGCTTTGGGCCATACGTTGGACGCAATCGAGAATTTAGATCTATTAAAAAACCACTCGATGCATACACCATAACCCTCGAGCAAGCAGTGGTGCTCTTAAACACACCGAAGGCATTACCAAAAGGCGCGACACTTGTGCGCACTGTTGGGATTCATCCAAAAACAAAACGTGAGATCCAAATCTTGAACTCAAAATCCGGATTCTTTGTGAAGCAAGGCTTGCAGCGTATTTATATTCCTGACAGCATGAATGTTGAAACAATCACCCTTGATGAAGTTATCGATATTATTAATTCTGCAAGTACACGCGGAAAAAGATAATTGAGAAATACTTGTCTTCTTAGCTATAAGATGGTTGTATATAAGAAATGGCAACCATAGCAACCAAACCTTTTTCTGAATTAAAACCTCTTCTTAAAGACAAGAAGCTTTCTGAAATTGCGCTTATTGAGAAGGCATACCACTTTGCCAAAAAGGCTCACGATGGCCAGGCACGAAAAAATGGAGAGCCGTACTTTAACCACGTATTTGCAACTGCAAAAAACGTGGCTGAACTTAATATTGATAGTCACACCATTTGTGCTGCCATGCTCCATGATGTTCTTGAAGACTGCCCTCAAGTAACTGAAGAAGAATTTAGAAAAGAATTTGGAGAAGATATTACGTTCCTTGTACAAGGTGTAACCAAACTTGGAAAATTAAAGTACCAAGGAGTTGAGCGACATGTGGAATCCCTCCGAAAGTTTTTCATTGCAATGGCAAAAGATATCCGTGTTGTGATTATCAAACTTGCTGACCGTCTTCACAATATCCAAACGCTTGAGTTCGTTAAAAAAGAAAAACAGATGCGCATTGCCCTTGAAACTCTTGAAATTCACGCACGGCTTGCTGATCGTCTTGGAATTGCAAAACTCAAAGGTGAGCTTGAAGATTATGCTTTCCCTTATGTGTACCCGAATGATTACAAAAAAGTTCTAAAACTTTTACAAACACGTAAACAGGATGACGATGAACATGTCCAAAAAATGTTCCGGAAACTAAAACGGAAACTTGCAGAACAAAACATCAAGACTTCCATTAGCTATCGTGCAAAGCATCTCTATTCATTGTGGCGAAAGTTGGAGCGCTATGACATGGATATCAATAAAATCTATGACTTGATTGCAATTCGTATAATTGTGGACTCACCAGAGGAATGCTATCGAGCACTTGGTGTTATCCATAAAAACTGGCGACCAATTCCCGGCCGTATTAAAGACTATATCGCGGTTCCAAAACCAAACGGCTATCAAAGTCTTCATACAACTATTTTTACTGGAGACGGAAGCACAGTGGAAATACAAATCCGCACTCAAAAAATGCACGATGAAGCCGAGCTCGGTATCGCCTCTCACTTAATGTATAAAGAAGTTGGCAAGGATACTATCTCTAAAGAAATTGCAAAAAACACGACTTGGGTACAGCAATTGCTCCACTGGCAAGAAGATGTTGGATCACATGAACTCATGAATATTCTCAAGGCGGAGGTTTTTGATAAACGAGTATTTGTTTTAACCCCGAAAGGTGAAGTGGTTGACCTTCCTCGTGGTGCAACACCTATCGACTTTGCATATGCTATTCACTCTGATTTAGGAAGTCATTTAGCAAGCGCTAAAGTAAATGGAAAGATGGCAACACTCTCTACCCCACTTACAAGCTCTGATATTGTTGAGATAGAAACAAAAGAAAGCGCGAAACCAACTCGCAAATGGCTTGAGTATGTAAAAACGAATGACGCTCGACGACATATTCAAAACTTTCTTGATGGAAAATAGTATACTGTTTGAATGCGAAGCGTTGAGCATCTCATAGAACAACATCATCTCGCGCAAGAATCAAAAACTTCTCTTGCGTTAAAAATTACCTTCGAACAATACCAGGACGATTTTTCTATTTCTGAAAAAGAACTCGGAGAAGCCGTACTTCTTGATGTTGGCACAGGCACAGGTGAATTTGTACACTACCTCAAAAAAATACTAGGAAATGATCACGTCTATGGAGTAGATTTTAATATCTCAACACCTTCCCCAGATCATCCATACCTTGCCCACGGAGACATCCAAGCTCTTCCGTATGCAGATAATCTTTTTGACATTACTCTTTCTCGAAACGTACTCCATGGAATTTTTTTAAGTAGCCCTACTGGTGCGTCAACAGAAAAGGCTTTGTCAGAACTTCTACGTATAACTAAAAATGGCGGTCAAATCCTATATGCAATAAAAAGCCCTGAGGCTATTAAAAAGGCAATCCTAAAAGACATCCAGAAGAAAGAAACTCAGGAAGAACTCTTGATGAGACTGCGGACCGGCGTTGAAACAGAGGCCCTTTATTTACAGCACCTGCAAACACTTGGTAATACAATTTCTGTGGTTTTCCGTGGGTCACGTAAAATAGTAAAAATACATAAACGTACGGTACAATAGAACCATGAAAGAATACGATTTTGTAGCTATTGGCGACACAGTAATTGACGCCTTTATCCATCTCAAAGAAGCTGAAACACACAGTGATGCTCTCGGCAGAAATCGAAAACTCTGTATGGATTTTGGAACTAAAATTCCTTATGAAGCCGTATACGAACTGCCTGCTGTAGGTAACTCAGCAAATGCAAGTGTTGCCGCTGCTCGGCTTGGACTTTCTTCTGCTCTCATTACAAATATCGGAGATGATACCTATGCTGATAAATGCATCACTCACTTAAAAGACGATAATGTTTCTACTGAGTATGTTGTTCGACATGAGGGAAAGAAAACAAATTACCACTACGTACTTTGGTTTCAAGATGAACGAACTATTTTGATCAAACACGAAGCCTACACATACAACCTCCCTGCTCACTTCACCGCACCAAAATGGATATACTTAAGCTCTTTTGCAAAAGAAGCAGAAAACTTCCACGACACTATTACTGACTACCTCCAAAAACACCCACAGGTAAAACTTGCGTTCCAACCTGGCACTTACCAACTGAAACTTGGTTTAGATCGCCTCAAGAGCTTATACGCTCGCACAGAGGTATTTGTTTGCAATGTTGAAGAAGCACAAGGATTACTTGGAGACACCACATCGTCTACACCTGATCTTCTAAAAGCAATTCACAATCACGGACCCAAAATAGTGGTAATTACCGATGGTGTACGTGGCGCATATATTTTAGTTGAAGGTAAAAGCTATTTTATGCCACCTTACCCTGATACAAAACCACCTCTTGAACGTACAGGTGCCGGAGATTCTTTTGCTTCGACATTTGTTTCAGCCCTCGCACTCGGACTAGCTCCTCTTGGGGCTATTATGTGGGCACCAGTAAACTCCGCTTCGGTTGTACAGTATGTTGGTGCACAAAAAGGATTGCTCACTAAGGAAGAACTTGAACAATTCCTTCGCTCAACACCTGAAGACTACAAACCCCAAGAAATAAAATAATGCTGAAAACCTCACACGTGTGTACAGCACTCTTCTACAACTAAAAAACTAAAGCTCTTTTGCTGCTTTTAGAATGTCATCTGCGGTGAGTTTGTAATGCTTGAAAAGTTCGTCTTGTGTACCTGACTGTCCGTATTTGTCTTGCACACCAATGAATCGCATTGGCACAGGATAATTTTGAGCCAAGAACTCTGCGACCGCACTTCCCATACCGCCCGCAACTTGATGCTCCTCTGCAGTTACAATTTTTCCAAACCGTTTTGCAAAAGAAAGAACAGCTTCACTATCAAAAGGTTTAATTGTGTGGAGATTTAAAACTGCAACCTCATATCCTTCTTCTTCTAACTTTTGTGCCGCAACGATTGCATGATACACGAGAGTGCCACACGCAATGATCCCAACTTTTTTTTCATCATTCCGTATTTCTGAATCAAAAATTATATATGCTTTACCTAGTACAAACGGCGTTGCATCGTTGGTAATTATCGCAGTCTTTTCACGACCTAAGCGGATATATGAAGCCCCTCTCGTTTCAGCAATAGCAAGAGTAGCTTTTTTTGCTTCAATTGCATCACATGGGACAACTACGGTCATTTTTGGTAGCACTCTCATAAGAGCAATGTCTTCGATAGCTTGGTGTGTACCCCCATCTGGACCTACAGATACCCCAGCGTGTGCCCCGACAATTTTTACATTTACATCGTTGTAGGTAATAGTAGTACGAATCTGTTCCCAGTTTCGCCCAGGAGAAAACATTGCGTAGGAAGCCATGAATGGAATCTTGCCCATCGCTGCCATACCAGAGGCAACTCCTGACATATTTTGCTCTGTAATCCCTACTTCAAAAAAACGTTCTGGAAATTTTTCTTTAAACAAAGAAATTTTAGTTGAGTCGGTCAAATCTGCACACAAAGCAACAACATGAGAATCTTTTTCTCCTGCTTCAAGTAAACCTTCACCAAATCCTTGGCGAATAGGAACGTATTTAATCTCCAATGAATCTATTTTCATACGAGCTGTATATTCCTCTTTAGTATATCATCACAAAAAACAAAAACGGCCCTTTTGAGCCGTTTTTGTTTTTTAAAATAAAGTTTTTTATTAAGCAATTTTCTTGAAACGACGACTACTTACAATCGCTACAACAATACCAATAATGATTGGAAGTACGATAGTGAGCACAAGACCGATAACACCTTGTACGTTTGCAAAAACATCAGTGAGAGCTGTTCCTGAATCTGCAATCTGCTTAATCTGAACACCTAAGATAATAAGGTAGAAAACCGCAACGGCAACTCCAGAGAAGAATGCTGATTTCAGAATACCTCTATGCGCAAGCGCTGAACCAACGATTATGAGTGCGAGTGAAAGTGGTAAAAGAATATTCACTGCGAAAACACTTAATTGAAATACGATGTCTAAAAATAATTGCATATGTGTCTTAAATTATACCACCAAAACACTAGAAACACACAAGAAAAGAACTACTTGAGAAGCCACTTCCCGATCCAAAATGAAACCGCACCAATAAGAATTGCCACAAAACCAATACCAGCAATTGCCCCAGCAAAAGATATCTCATCATTAAAGCCTAAGACAGCTGGGATAAAAGCATACAATCCCCAAAGAAACACGACGATTCCACCAAAAAGGAAAATTCCACCAAAAATAGTTTTTACTGTTTTCATATTTAGTTATTCATATTTTTTAATTCTTCAATTGCGAGTGCGCCCTGCTCTTTGTTTGGAGGCATACCGTGCCACTTGTAATCATTCTCAAACATCTTTACTCCTTTACCAGGAATAGTGTGTGCAATGATGACCGACGGACGATCAAACACGGCTTGCGCTTCGCCAACCGCAGAAATAATGTCCTGAAAATTATGTCCGTCTATTTCTTGTACGTGCCAATTAAATGCTCGCCATTTATCCGCAAGAGGTTCGAGTGGCATGATGTCTTCTGTGTATCCATCTATCTGAATATTATTTCTGTCGACAATAGCGATGATGTTTCGAAGCTTCTCTTTTCCTGCATGAAGTACCGCCTCCCACACTTGTCCTTCATTTAATTCCCCATCACCTAACATAGTGTAGAAAAAAACAGAGGATTTGTTGCCATTATCAAGCCGGTCAGCAAGCGCCATACCTACTGCCTGAGAGAGCCCTGAGCCAAGCGGACCAGAAGACGTCTCGAGTGCAGAAAAATATTCTCGATGTGGATGCCCTTGAAGTTTTGAACCGAACCTACGCAAGGTTTGAAGTTCTTCAACTGGAATGTATCCAGCATGTGCCATGGTTGCATAAAGCACCGGGCAGATATGTCCATTTGAAAGAATAAGCCTGTCGCGATTTTTCCAAGTTAGGTTTAACGGATCATGATGCATGATATAAAAATAGAGAGCAGTAAAGATGTCTGCCATACCTAAAGGTCCAGCAGTGTGTCCACTTCCCGCTTCAACAAGCATTTTGATTATCGACTGACGAATATCATTTGCTTTCTGTGTAAGCATTTCTATTTTTTCATCAGTAAGAGTTTGCATCATTATTGAGTAGTATCGAACAATTGTTCTAACTTCTTTATTGTACCAAGGGAATCACCTGACTCAAAGATTGCGCTCCCTGAAACGAGCCTCTCTGCTCCTGCTTGCACAAGAAGATGTGCCGTTTCTTCATTTACCGCACCATCAACAGAAACGATCATCTCAGGATATTTTTCTTTAATTAGTTTAATTCTCTCAAGCACTCGCTCATCAAATGATTGCCTCTGAAATCCTGGTCGCTCTATACCCATACATTGCACAGCATGTACTTGGTGGTCTTTATCAAGGAGTGAAAAAAGTTCAGTAAGCGGTCTATTATTATCTATCGCAAGTACAGCTTCCATATCGTAGTGCTCAAGCGCTCGAAGTGCCTTTAACATTTCATCTTCTTTTGCCGAGCCCACATGAAGCACGGCGCGCATTCCACCAAGCTCCATTACTTTCTCAACAGCTTTCATAGGGTCAGTAACCATTAAATCAAACTCGTAGTTTACATCTTGCCAAAAAGGAAGCTCGGTATCTTGTGGAATATTTTCGAAACCACCATCATTGTATGGCCATGTTTGTGATGGAACAAACTTCCCATCACAGAGATCTATCTGCACCCAAGGCACAAACTTAGCCACTCGTGCAACTTTATTATGTATCTCTTCAAAATCTTCGGGTAGAATTGCGGGAATAATATGCATACTTATTTTGTAATAGCATCAATTTTTTCAATGCGGCGTCCATGACGTTCCTCTGTTGAGAAATGAGTATCTAAAAACATATCTATCGCAGCTTTTGCCTCATCAAACTGCATCATACGCGCACCCAGCGAAAGAACGTTTGCATTATTGTGTTCACGCATAAGTCGCACGATGTCTAAATTGCCTCCATAGTAGAGCCCTGCGCGAATTCCGTGATATCGATTTGCAATAATCGCCTCCCCTTGTCCTGAGCCACCAAAAATAATGGCTCGTGCATTTTCAACTCCAAATTGAATAAGTGCTTCTATTGCAGGCGAAATAGTATCTGGATAATCATCGGTTTCAATATATGTTTCTGCCCCACAATCTTGCACATCGTGATGGAGTGAGAGAAGATATTTTTCCACCTGCTCTTTAAGCTCAAATCCGGCATGGTCTGATGAAAGAAAGATTTTCATATAGACAGTATACCTGGTTCATAAAAAATATTCGACAAAACAAAACCCCCATCGCAAAATGCAATGAGGGTACGGAAGTTTATAGCTATTCTTCCAACTTTTTTGACAAAGGTCTAAGGAACAAAAGTTCCAAAACCTAAGTCCGAAATTCTATTTTGCGAGACAAGCCGAGAGATCCTCGGCATACCAGTTGGCGTCAAGGAAAGAATAGAACCAATCCCACACGCGACCATTCCAGCGCAGACACAGAACACATCGGTCGCCGTCTGAATTACGAAGAATGCTTCCCCCGAATAGGATCCCGTCACTGGTTTTCCAGCTTTCGGGGATCAATGAGTCCTGCTCCCAGAGGGTCTGGAGAACTTTCGCATCGAGGCGGATGTGTCCCACCTCTTTAAGGCGACGGATCTTTTCTTCGCTTTGGATCGACACCTCACCGGAGCGAAGCATCGTCTCAAAGGTGACCTTGTTCAGATCAAGTTCGGTAAGCGCGAGTGAGCGCTCATCCTGTTCTTCAATCGACCAGCCCTTGCCCATGAAGGCGCTGGGGTCGAATGGAGTGGTGCGGTCAATACAAATCAAGTTTGAATTAGTTACCATCGTCATTCTCCCTCTTGTCTTTTGATATTTTGTTTCGAGTTTGCCACAGCTTTAAATACTCATTTACTTAAATATTCGAAGCTATGGCAAACAAATAACACTTGTTTTAATGAGCTTTTAACTTTTTTTATTATAGCACAATAATGTGCTATGTGTCAATATTTAGACAGTTCGTCCTGTTTTCAAAACATGGTCTACAAGTGTATATGTATACCCCATTTCGTTGTCATACCACCCTAAAACTTTTACTAAGTTTCCTCCCACAACTCGCGTCATCTCTAGGTCTGCAATAGAAGCATGACTTTCTCCAAGAATATCAGTTGAGACAATTGGATCGTGCGTTACAGAGAAAACCTTATTCCACTTTTCACTCTTGGCTGCTTTTTCTAAAATAGCATTCACTTCTTCCTTAGTTGTATCTCGTTTAGCGATGAAAGTAATGTCGACAATCGAGCCAGCAACAACAGGTACACGAATAGAAATACCATCGAAAAGTCCTTCTAATTTTGGAAATGCTTTAGTAACCGCAATAGCAGCTCCAGTTGATGATGGAACAATATTCATTGCAGCAGCTCTTCCCTCTCGGAAATCTTTTTTGTTTGGACCATCTACAATACCTTGGCTCGCTGTGTAGCCATGAACTGTATTTAGAATTGCTTTTTCTACACCAAGCACTTCATCTAAAATCGCAATGAGCGGAGATGCTGCATTTGTGGTACATGATGCATTTGAAGTAATGTCACAAGTACCGAACTTTTCTTCATTAACTGACATCAAAATAGTTTCACCTTGTGCACTACCAGTATCACCTTTTGCAGGAGCAGAAATGACTACTTTTTTTGCACCCGCTTGAATATGAGCTTGAGATTTTTCGTATGTTGCAAAAAGTCCAGTTGACTCAACAACAACATCTATATCAAGAGCTTTCCACGGTAAAAGAGTTGGATCTTTTTCTTGAAGAAATGTAAGAGGTGCACCATCGACAAGAATTGATTTCGCATCTGCAGATACAGCAACAGAAAAACCAGGATTTCGATATACAGTGTCGTATTGCAAAAGGTACGCAAGATTGTGAACATCACCAAGATCATTTACTGCAACAACTTCTATCTCAGGATTCTTGTGTGCAACTCGCAAAAAGGCTCGGCCGATGCGACCAAATCCATTGATTCCTACTCGAATTTTTTTCATTGGTACATTATACGTTCTCTTAAAGATGTTTGCTATACTAGCCCTATGTCAAAGCAGTATTACACAACTATTGGACTTGAAGTCCATACTGAACTCAAAACCGCCTCAAAAATGTGGTGTGGTTGTAAAAATGAGCCAGATAATGAGTCGCCAAACACAAATGTTTGCCCTGTGTGTACTGCCCAGCCTGGAAGCCTACCTGTTGCCAATAAAGAAGCAATTAAGAAAGTTATCACGGTAGGTGTTGCGGTAAACGGTACAATCCCAGACTTTACAGAATTTGACCGTAAGAACTATTTCTACCCCGACATTCCAAAGGGTTACCAGATTAGTCAGTATAAATACCCCCTTGTCTCAGGTGGTGAGCTCGCAGGGGTAAAACTCACACGTATTCACCTTGAAGAGGACACCGCAAAATCTTCTCATGGCACAGGTTCGTCGCTTGTTGATTTTAACCGTGCTGGTGTTCCTCTTATGGAGCTTGTGACAGAACCTGTCATTAAAGATGCGAAAATGGCCGGTGCCTTTGCGCGCGAACTACAACTTCTCCTTCGAACACTCAAGGTATCTGATGCAAACATCGAAAAAGGTCAGATGCGAATTGAAGTAAACATTTCTGTTTCAGAAGATCCAAACAAGCCCGCCTCAAAATATGTTGAAGTAAAAAACATTGCCTCATTTCGATCAGTTGAAAAAGCTATTGAATACGAAACGGCACGACAGATTGAAATGATTGAAAATGGTGTCCCGTTTGTAAAAGAGACACGTGGTTGGGATGACACAACAAACACAACGTTCAGTCAGCGTAAAAAAGAAACCGCTGAGGAATATCGCTATTTCCCCGATCCTGATTTACCAAAACTCTACCTCTCACAAGTTCCTGAATTTAATGTAGAAAAAATCCGAAGTGAACTCCCTGAACTTCCATGGCAAAAACGAGAAAGATTACAAACACTCGGATTAAAATCAGAAACAGTTGAGCAGTTGGTTTCTGATGAAGTGTACGGAGTTCTTTTTGACACCATCACCGGCATTTCCAACAAAAAAGAGATGCTTGTAACTGCTGCAAACTATCTCACTGTTGATATTCCAGGTCTTCTCCAAAAAGAAGGTTCAAGTCTTCCATCTGCTGAGGCCCTTACAGAACTATTCCTTATGACCGATGCGGGTGAACTTTCAAGTCGCGGTACAAAAGATATTCTTGCAATGCTTGTACAGGGCGAGAAAGAATCTCCGAAAGCTCTTGCAGAAAAACATGGACTCATTCAGAAAAATGACCCTGAAGCACTTCGTCTTCTCGTGCGTGAAGCAATCGCATCAAACCCAAGCCAAGTAGCCGAGTTTAAATCAGGAAAAGAAAGTATCTTAATGTTCTTTGTTGGGCAATGTATGAAAGCATCCAAAGGTTCCGGTAATCCAGGGCTATTTCAGGAATTACTTAAAGAAGAACTCAGTAAATAAAAATAAAACCTCCGAAATTTCGGAGGTTTTATTTTTGTATCATCTATACAACAAAGTTATTAATGTTGTATAGATCAGGATCGTCTGTATTTTCTTCCTTCTTAACTTCTTCTTTCGATCTATCATCAACAAGATTCTCTTCTTGCTCAAGACTTTCTGTATACACTGGATGCTCGGCAGGCAAAGCGTTTTCAAGAGGTGTTGTTTCTACAACTGTATTTGTGGCAACCATTGGATGCTCTAGTGGAGCTTCAACAATTGTTTGTTCTGGAGCAACGTCTAGAACAACTGCAGGAATAATAGTGCTCGCAGCCATCATATCTTTTGGATTTACCCTATCAATCATTTCTCGCATACCAGATTTTGAAACAGGTGATCCTGTTTTAATGTGATCGAGAATAGATTGTAATTCTTCGTACGAGAAGAAGTCGATTGAGATTTTTCCACCAACTTCTCTCTTTTCAATATGCACTCGAGTGCCTAATGTTTCAGCAAGAGACCCTTCAATCTCAGCAATATCTGGATCAAAGAAGCGATCCTTTTTACGCACTTTATCGTAGGCAATCCGCCTTGCAATACCTTCAGCTTCACGCACAGTCATCTTTCGAAGAAGCATTTCCTTAAACAAAGTAAGTTGCTCTTCTGGGCGGTCGATAAGCATCATCAGTGGTCGGGTGTGTCCTTCTGAAATTTTTCCTGTGGCAAGTGCGTTCAAGACATCCTCTGGTAACGTAAGAAGTCGTAATGTATTTGAAACGTACTCACGACTCTTGCCCATTTTTTGCCCAATCTCACCATGCTTTAAATTAAACTCAGATGAAAGTTGTGCGAACGCTTTAGCGCGGTCAACAGGATTTAGATCTTCACGCTGCAAGTTTTCAAGAATCGCGAGTTCGAGTTTTGCACGAGAGTCGTCACCAACACGAATGAGTACGGGAACTTGTGTTAATCCAGCTAATTTTGACGCCCGCAATCGACGTTCACCAGCAATAAGTTCATAGCTTACGTTCAAACTTCCATCTTCATTCCAATTTTCAATACGCGAAACAACAAGCGGTTGTAAAATTCCATACTGCTTAATTGAATCAGAAAGTTCCTTGAGTGCTTGCTCATCAAACTCACGCCGTGGCTGATACGGATTTGGAACAATCTTCTCAACATCTACCCAAAAGATTGCATTCTCGTATGGATTTTTTGCGTGTGTTGGTGGCATATTGGTAAGAGTTGAACAGATTTTATCACAAACAAAAAAAGAGTGCGCGCACTCTTTTTTTGTTTTTTATTTTTTGTGCCGGAGGAGAGACTTGAACTCTCATGGGTTACCCCGCTTGCTCCTAAGGCAAGTACGTCTACCAATTTCGCCACTCCGGCATGTTCTTGGATTCTAAGTCAAAATCACAAAAAAGTACATCTATATTCCTACTTCAACAAATTCTGTATTGCCTGAGCCAGGAGCATGCTGTCGTGACGGATAAAACTTCGGCTTTCGGCAATAGCATCTGCTTTTTGAAAAGAAACTGTCGTTTGAGATAAAAGTGGAAGCCGAACAATCTTTTTATTCGTAGGGAGGTCATCTATTACAAGTACTCCATCTCCCTCTTGAAGCTCGTATTTTTCTAACTGTTCTTTTGACGGCGGAAAGCTATTAACCAACACAATATCGAGCGATCTTTTTAGATAACTTTCCACATCTTCAACATAACCCTTTGCTGTCCAATACAATGTATGACCTTTTTTGTTTGTAAGATTTATGGGGAAAATAATTTTTGCTTTTGTTTTTTGCAAAGCTTCAACCATCCCAGAAACTGCAATATTAGGAAGCACTGAGCAGTAATAGTTTCCCGGACCAAGAATAATAACATCTGCGCTCTCTATAGCTTCAAGTGCACGAGTATTGAGTACAACATTACTTTCATAGTGTATCTTCGCAACTCCCCCAGCCTGCATGTCGGTGTGATTAATTGCATCCTCACCCCTTAAAAGGGTCCCATCTTCGAGTGTAATACAAAGATTAGCTTCATCATCAGTTACAGGAATAACTGCTCCTCGAACTTTCAGGATGTCACTCGCCACTTCAATTCCTTTTACAAAACTCCCTGTCACTTTCTCAAGTGCTGCAAGAAAAATATTTCCAAAACTATGTCCCGAGAGTCCACCTTCCTCGAAACGATACCCCATCAATTTTCGCACCGTATCTGAATGTTCAGAAAGTGCAATCAAACATTGCCGCACATCTCCTGGTGGCAAAACACCAAGCTCATCTCGAAGCACGCCCGTAGAACCTCCGTCGTCAGCCATAGAAACAATTGCAGTAATTTGTACGTCAGAAATAGTTTTGAGACCAGAAAGAATAGTGAAGCTTCCGGTACCGCCACCGATTGTCACAATCTTTTTCATATGTTGATTATACCAAGTAACCTGGGGACAGCAGTCTTTACAAAAATGAGTTTAGTAGTATAAAGGAAAGGTTGACTGTTGTTCTTTGCAAAGACTACTTTGTATTTAAAAGCCCGAATACACTGTAGTTATCCTGGAAGGGCTAGTGAGGTAACCATGTCGAATATCTCTACGGAAGACGCTGTGAGTGTTGCTCGGAATATTTCCGACCTGATCCCGAATAGCCGTATCGCAGCGGCTCACCGTGCTCTGGATGACAAGATTGATGAAGCAAACGCCGGCGCCCGAGGGTTCTCGGATAAGGCAGTCCAGCAATGGAAGGAATGGAGGCTGGTACTGAAGTCTGAACTGGTGAAACGAGGAATTGAATCCTCCGAACGTCCGGCACGGGCGGTTTCATTTCAACATCAAGGAGCAGCGGCATGAGCATGATGCGACAATTCTGGAAGCCGCCAAAGTCACGGCGCCGGCCACCACCAGCTGAAACAACGGTACCTGCCGGCGCCGTTGTCAAAAAAAAGCAATCAAAAAAATAACGATTGCTAGCCGACCAGAATGGGGCGTCAACTGTTGACGCCCCAAGAAATTCAAAACAAAGCACCGCACCATGTGCGGCTTTTTTATTGCCTTTTTTTAGAAGATATGCTTTAATTATCGAGTTCATTTCAAATTAACAACAAACACGAGCTTGTAACCGTTTGCCCTTCTTCCCTTTCTGACAAGGCAAATCCATCTCGTGCAGGAAAAAAAGCTCAATTCCTTTTTCCTGAGGAATTTTTTTGTTTAATAATGAAGAACATACAAAATTAATATTTATGCCAGAATTACAAAACGCAAACATTTACGGTGATGCAAATAATGCACAACTTAAAAACGCAGTCCAAACTGCACCTCACCGCCTCAAAGCAGATGACGTGGTAGACGGTACTGTCGTGTCTATCAAGAAATCAGCAATCTATGTAGACCTCGGTATTCATGGAGTTGGTATTATCTACGGAACAGAGTTCATCCAAGCTCGCGATGTTATCAAAAAGATAAACGTCGGTGATGCTATCAAAGCAAAGATCATCGAGACTGAAAACGAAAATGGTCACGTAGAACTCTCACTCAAAGAAGCAAAGCAGGCTGCAATGTGGAGCGATGCTGAAGAAGCAATCAAAGCAAAAACAGTATTTGATCTTGTTATCAAAGAAGCAAACAAGGGTGGACTTATTCTCGACTGGCAAGGTGTGGCTGGATTTCTTCCTGCATCACAGCTCAAGAGTGAAAACTATCCTCGCGTTATGGATGGCGACAAAGAAAAGATTTTGCGAGAACTCAAGAAGCTCATCGGAAAACGTATTTCTGTGTGCGTGATTGGAGCAATGCCAAAAGAAGGTAAACTCATTTTCTCTGAAAAAGATGTTGATGGAAAAGAGAAGACAGAAGTTATGGGTAAGTACGCTGTTGGCGACGAAGTTGAAGGTAAAGTAACTGGCGTTGTAGAGTTTGGCGCATTTGTAGAACTCGAAGACGGACTTGAAGGACTTATTCACATTTCAGAAATGTCATGGTCACTCATTGATGATCCTAAGACACTCTTCAAGGTTGGCGACAAAGTAAAAGCTCGCATTATTGAAGTGAAAGACGGTAAAGTATCACTCTCAGTAAAAGCACTCACCGTGAACCCATGGCTTGAAGCAGAAAAGAAATTCAAGAAAGGAGACATTGTGAAAGGTGTTGTAATTAAATTCAACAAACACGGCGCACTCGCTTCTATCAATGAAGGAGTAGCAGGTCTTGTACACATTTCAGAGTTTGCAAGTGAGGAAAAAATGAAATCATCACTCGGACTTGGAAAGGTATACGACTTCGCAATCACATTCTTTGAACCAAAAGAACAGCGAATGACACTCACCTACATTTCAAAAGAATAATCTTTCTGAAATAAATAATAAAACCACCGAAAAGGTGGTTTTATTATTTTCCGTTGTATATCGACATTGCTTTTGGTAATCCTTCTTCAACAATCATTTCGAGAGCCTGTAGAACGGTCTTTGAAAGTTTTTTTAACCCATCTTTTTCTTCATCTTTCATAACACCTAGAATCCACTTCCCTACCTTTTCTTCACCAAGTGGTTTTTTCAATTTTCCTCCCGTTGTTGTCGGAGAAATTCCAACTCGAACACGAATAAAGGCTTCTGATTTTACCGCTTTAATAATAGACTGAACTCCATTATGTCCACCAGAACTGCGGTTAAAAGAAATTTTAAAGGCACCCCGTGCAAGGTCAAGGTCGTCATATATCACAACCAACTTCGTCAAATCCTTTGGTGACTTTATTAGGGGCGCAACTGCTTTTCCAGAAAGATTCATAAAAGTATCCGGAAGTACGATTATTGCCTTTTTATCTGCAATTATTGTTTTTGTTTTCTGCGCACGGAGTATGCCGTCAGTTTCAAAAGCGTCAGCCTTGGTTAATTTTGCAATATGGCTCGCAACAATACGTCCGACGTTATGTCGTGTGAATTCATATTCATTTCCAGGATTTCCAAGTCCAAGGATTATCATATTCTTCTATGATACACTATAGAGAATATTTTATGCGAAACCCACTCGACTGGATAGCAGATCAGGTTCTTGAATTCTTTTTTATTCTACGCAACCTCCGAAAAACAAAAGAAGAACGTGTGGTGGCACGACGTGCAGCATGGTACGCAAAAGCGCAAGAAATACTCCGTTTTGTAACCACTGTTGGTTTTTTCTTCATCATCATTAAAACGTTCCTTATACAACCCTTCCTTGTACAGCAAACTTCAATGGTACCCACATTCGAACCCTACGACTACATTATTGTCGATCGATTTTCGTATACTTTTTTAGAAGAACCTAAACGTGGAGACGTAGTTGTGTTTAAATCTAGTCCAGAAAATGGTAATCGATACCTCATCAAGCGAATTATTGGACTTCCAGGAGAACAAATTACTATTGATGGCACAACTACAATTATCACAAATAGTACTCACCCTGAAGGGTTTCAACTCAATGAAACATACATCGAAAACAAAGATGAGCGAACAAAAAAAGTCGCAACTCTTGGTGTAGATGAATATTTTATGATGGGAGACAACCGCCCACTCAGTCTTGATTCACGACAAATCGGTCCTATTAAGCGCACGCAAATTATTGGAAGAACACTCGTTCGTCTATATCCATTCACACAAATATCACTCTTTCCTGGCTCAGTGGACGTTTTAACTAAAACCCCGTAAACTGAAATAGTATTCGATATTTAGATTAGAAGAGTCGGTATACACTATGTCAAAAGAAAACACACAGAACGTAAATTCGCTTCAGTCTCCGAAAGGGACGCGCGATATTATTGGAGATGACTATTACAAGTTTCAGGGGCTTTTCGAAAAAGCACAAGAAGTTTCTGTCTATTACGGTTTCAAACCAATAGAGACACCCATCCTTGAACACGAAAGTACATTTACCTCAGCTGTTGGTGTGGGCACAGATATTATCGACAAAGAGATGTATACCTTAAAAACAAAAGGTGGCGATCATCTCGCAATGCGTCCAGAACAAACTGCAGGACTTATGCGTGCATACATTGAACACGGCATGCAGTCGCTCCCTCAGCCCGTACTTCTCTATCACTCAGGCCCCGTATTCCGTCACGATAATCCGCAAAAAGGACGCTACCGCCAGTTCTATCAATTTGATGTTGATGCACTCGGAAGTGATTGCAGTATTTTAGATGCTCTCATCATCAAAACTATTTACACCGTACTTACCGAAGCGGGCGCAAAAGATTTAGTGGTTAATATAAACTCAATCGGCGACAAAGAATCTCGTCCTGCATATATCCGCGCACTTACAAACTACTACAAGAAGCATCTCAAAGACTTACCCCTAGTAGATCAGGAACGACTCAAGACAAACCCGCTTCGCATTCTTGACTCAAAGCATCCTGTTACTAAAGAAATAAACCAAGGCGCACCAGACGCTGTGAGCTTCCTTTCAAGTTCTGGTAAGAAACATTTCAAAGAAGTGCTTCAATACCTCGACGACATGAGTATTACGTACGAAATCGACAAACTCCTCGTGCGAGGACTTTCCTACTACACGCACACCGTATTTGAAATCATGGAAAAAAACGAAGACGGAAGTATGGTAACCATCGCTGCTGGAGGTCGCTACGACTATCTTGGTAAAATGATTGGTTCTAAAAAAGACATTCCTGCAGTTGGAGGCTCGCTTGGCATGGATAGAATCGTAGAACGGCCTTGGTTTAAAAATCTTGCACCACGAATCATGAAGAAACCAAAAGTATTTTTTGTACAACTTGGGTTTGAGGCAAAATTAAAAAGTCTTGCGGTATTAGAAATTTTACGGAAAGCACGTATTCCCGTTGAACAGTCTATCTCGAAAGACAGTCTTGGAAGTCAGCTCAGTATTGCGGAAAAGCTCGGCATTCCTTACGTGCTCATCTTCGGACAAAAAGAAGCCATGGAACATTCTGTAATTGTCCGCGATATGGAAAACAGATCTCAGGAGACAGTGAAAATTGATGAATTAAGCGATTACATCAAACACCTTAAAGACCACCAGACAAAATAAAACAGAGCTCGCGATCATCGCGAGCTCTTGTTGTTTTCACTGAGGGCGTTCCTCTGTGTCCTTTTCGATTGCTTGCCAGAGAAACTCAATGGCATTCATAACCACCTGTGGTGTATTTTCCCTGCGAAAGGTAACTTTCCCTGCATCATCTGTGACTGAGTCAATGATACGGATATATTCATCCATATCATTGTCCTGCGTCACTTCAAGGAAACCCACTGACCCGACCGGAAAAGATGTAACTCCCCTTCTGTTCTTCGGCACTTGAGTTTCAAGTACCGAACGGAGCAAACTGAGTGCAGACAAGGTCTTAGGTGAACATGTTCCACTCCGGGTGAATTCAACAAAAGGTGGTTCACCAATAGGGTTTTTTATCCCGAAAGTACTGATTTCAAAACCTCCTTCTACCAAACCCATGACCAACCTTGTACCATTTCCCATATCGCCACGACGGCTTCCCATGACAGACTCCAAAAATCACCCATGATTAGGTACCTCCATTCATCTCAAAGAAAGACACCTGTGTCAATCTAAGTTATAAAAAGGTTATTCTCATTGCAAAACAAACGCAAATGTGGTAAAAATATGGTTACTTATGCCAACCGCTTACGTAGAAATAAAACGAGGACAAAATGAACCAGCCGCAGGTACACTTCGACGATTCACAAAAAGAGTCCAAGAATCGGGAATCATTCCAAAGAAACGAAGTCAGCGATATGCTGCCCGAGATCTTTCCCCTCTTAAAGTACGAAAGGCGAAACTCCTCAAAATCGGACGAACAAAAACATACAACCGATTAAAGAAACTTGGCAAACTCACTCCTCCAAAAAAGAAAGGCGGACGATAAAAATGAAAACGGTGGAGAAAGAACTAGTTACAATCATTCGAGAAACGGTAGGGGCAATTCCGTCCTTACCGTTTTTTGATGTTGTACAAAAAATACTCGGCAAAAAATACACACTGCGTTTGATATTCAGTACCGAAAAAAATATTCAGTACCTAAACAAAACGCATCGCAAAAAAACATACATTCCAAACACACTTGCTTTTCCTCTTTCAAAAAACGAAGGTGAGATTTATATGTCACTGAAAATAATGCGTTCGCAAGCAAAAGAATATACACTTTCGTACCCTGATTTTATTCTTTTTCTTTTCATCCACAGCTGTCTGCATTTGAAAGGATACGCACATGGGAGTACAATGGAAGAGCAAGAACGAAAGTACTTAAAACAATTTGCTCCACATGCCACGTACCCATACGACTATAGTGACCGGAATTGATATCGGCACCTCTTACATAAAAGTGGTCGTTGGTGAACGTGCTGAAAATGATACATACCCGAGTATTCGTGCGGTGGTAACAGTTGAGAACAACGGCATGCGACGAGGCTACATAGACTCAACTCAAGACGTTACCCGTTCAATAGAACGCGCCTTATCACTTGCAAGTAAACAATCAGGATATCCCATTACTCGAGTTGTAGTTGGTGTTCATGGTCTTGGACTTACTTCAATTCAAGGCACAGGCCACGCGGTCATTACGCGCGCCGATAGCCAAGTCACCACACTTGATACAAACCGTGCGATCCAAAATTCAGAAGACACGCTCGGTGAACAAAAAAACCAAAAAATTCTCCACGTCATTCCACAAAAATGGAAGCTCGACAACAAAGACGTTCTTGCAAAAGTGCTCGGACTCACTGGTGGCAAGCTTGAAGTAAAAACACTTTTTGTTACCTACCCTGAGCAGCAAATAGAAGAACTCCACGCAATCTTTGAGTCGCTTGGCATTGATGTAGACGACACTATTGCAAGTCCGATTGCCACAAGCTTATGTGTGCTTTCAAAAAAAGAGCGCACTATTGGTTCGGCAGTCATTGATATCGGCGCAGAAACAACCACTATGGTGGTATACGAACACTCCGTTCCCCTCCTTGTACATACGATTCAAATAGGAAGTAACGACATTACAAACGACATTGCTCTTGGTCTTAAGGTTTCTATTGAAGATGCAGAAAAAATGAAGCGTGGTTCATACGAAGGTAACGTTTCAAAACGGAAAATAGACGAAATTATTCGCGCGCGCACAACCGACATTTTTGAACTGGTTGATGCGCAGCTACGAAAAGTTCATCGTAGCGGGCTTCTCCCCGCAGGAGCCCTTCTTCTCGGCGGTGGCGCAAATCAAAAATTAATTCTAGAAATTGCAAAAGATATTTTACGAATTCCCGTAACCACAGACTCTCAAGAACTCACTACAATTACCAAAGGTAAGATTAAGGATCCGAGTTTGGGGGTTGCGTGCGGACTTGCACTGCTCCAAAGCGATGCATCAAGCGGACGTGCTGGCAGCGCCACAGAAACACTTTCACAGAGCTTTCGTGCAATTATTCACTTCTTCAAGCAGTTCTTACCATAAGAACACACTTTTAAAGACTGTCACCTTACTGTAGTTTCTTTTCGCTTTTGTACTCCTCTAGTCTTTCTGATACTATATACCTATTCAAAAACACGTGCGTTTATTGTAATATTTTATGCCAAAAATCAATCCAGAAATAGAAAATTTTGCCCGAATTAAAGTCATCGGTGTTGGAGGTTCAGGAAAAGGAGCAATCAATCACATGATAGAGTCACGTGTTAAAAACGTAGAATTTATCGCTGTAAATACTGATGTTCAAGATCTCCATAATTGTCTCGCTGAACGAAAAATTCATATTGGTAAAAACTTCACTAAAGGTCTCGGTGCGGGAATGAATCCTGATGTAGGAAAGCGTTCTGCAGAAGAAACAAAAGAAGAAATTCAAAATGCAGTGAAGGGTGCTGACATGGTTTTCATTACATGTGGTATGGGTGGTGGAACAGGAACAGGTGCGGCACCAACAATCGCAAAAATTTCTAAAGACGAAGGTGTGCTTACGGTTGCAGTTACAACAAAACCATTCTTCTTCGAAGGCGCACAACGAATGAAGATCGCAGAACAAGGTCTTGCAGAGCTTGAACAAAATGTTGACGCCCTCATTGTTATTCCAAATGACAAACTCCTTGCAGCAGTAGACAAAAATACATCACTCAAAGATGCTTTCGCAATGTGTGATGAAGTGTTGAAGCAGGCAGTAGAAGGTATTTCTGAACTCATTTCAAACTCTGGAATCATGAACGTTGACTTTGCTGACGTACGCGCGGTAATGCAAGATTCAGGAACAGCACTCATGGGTGTAGGACGAGGAGCTGGAGAAAATAGAGCGGTTGAGGCAGCTCACGCAGCCATCAATTCCCCATTGCTCGATGTTTCTATTCATGGAGCTCGTGGAGTACTCTTTGCTATTTCAGGAAGCGACGATCTTTCACTCTTTGAAGTTCAAGAAGCGGCTAAGATCATTACTGAATCAGTTGATAAAGATGCCAAGATTATCTTTGGTGCATTTAAAGATGACACACTTAAGAAAGATGAGGTTAAGGTTACTGTTATTGCAACTGGCTTTCCTACAGTAAGTGGCAACAAACGTTCAACTCCCCTTTTCGGTGGCAATATGAACGCAACTCAAATCCAATCATCAATGCAGCAGCCTATCAACCGAAACCCAGAGCCTGAACGAAAAGAGATTCATAACGTTCTTCCTATTGCAGATATCGAGACAAAAAAAGAATCTACAAGCACAACTTCTTCTACTACAACACCAAAACAAGGAGATGTGATTAATGTTATTGAGGACGATACAGACGACTGGGGCGCAGTACCTGCATTCTTACGACGACGAAAGTAGTTTCATCTGGTATTATTAAATCTTTAACAAACCTATATGTTTGATCTTATTATCATTGGTGGAGGTCCTGGAGGCACAGCAGCGGCTGTATACGCTGCTCGAAAACAATTAAAAACGTGTATGGTCATCAAGGAGTGGGGTGGACAATCTATTGTGTCCTCTGACATCCAAAATTGGATTGGTACGCCCCATATCGGAGGTAATGAGCTTGCAGAAAGCTTCAAGAAGCATGCATACGAATACAAAGGAGATTTCCTTACTTTTAAAGAAGGATTCTATGCATCGAAAATTGAAAAAGCAGCAGATGGATTTTCTGTAACTCTTGAATCTGGCGAAACATTAGAATCAAAAACAATTCTTGTATCTACTGGAAGTGCACGACGCAAGCTTGGGATTCCAGGATCAGACACGTTTGAACATAAAGGGGTTGTATACTGCGCATCGTGTGACGGTCCCCTTTTCTCTGGTATGGACGTGGTTGTAGTAGGGGGCGGAAATGCAGGCTTTGAGTCAGCCGCACAACTTCTTGCATACTGCAAAACTGTAACTCTTTTAAACCGTAGCGAAACATTCCGAGCTGACGAAATTACAGTAAAAAAGCTTTCAGCTCATCCAAATCTCCGTATTATAAAAAATGCAATTCCAACAGAAGTGCATGGTGAAAAGTTTGTCACAGGAATTTCATACAAAGATGCAGTAACAGGTGAAGTAAGTCGAGTTGATTGTGGTGGAGTGTTTGTAGAAATCGGGCAAATTCCCGCAACTGATCTGGTAAAAGGACTTGTGGATATGAGTGAAGGTGGGCAGATAAAAATCGATCCACGAACACAGAAGACTTCTGTGCCTGGCATTTGGGCTGCTGGTGATTGTACCGACGTCCTCTATCATCAGAACAATATCGCTGCTGGCGATGCTGTGCGCGCACTTGAAGACATCTATCTCGCCATCCACGCAAGTTAGTTTTTTGTTACAATTACGGGATTAATAAATACAAGGGGTATTCCCCTTTGTTATTGCTTACTATGAAAAGCTTTCTATCAACAACAGCAATCTACATAAAACTCTTCAGAAAAGAACTTTCTGTTCTCTTTTTGCTTACGTTACTTATACAGCTTTCAAGTATCGCATTTCCATACTTAAGTGGTAAATTAGTGGACGGATTGATCACTCAAATAGCAACTGATACCCTTTTCAACCTTGTAGGATTACTTCTAGCTATAGAAATTGGACGCATTCTACTCTCATATGTAAAAACATCTTATGAAACCAAAAAGGTTGACTACATAGTTCCCCATACTGTTCGAGAAAAAACCTATGAGCTATTACAAAATATGCCGGCTGGACAGACACTTCTCAAACATTCTGGACTAAAACAGACAGTGATTCAAAAAGGTGAATCAGCTCTTGAAGGGACTATTTACATGCTCTTTTCTGAGCTCATTCCTACACTTCTTTTCATTTTTATCGCAATTGGAATGTTTTTCTTTATCCATCCCTTACTAGGCTGGTTTATTACTATTACAATTTGTATTCCATTCACGATTATTGGTTTTTGGACACCACGTTTTTATAAAAAAGTTTCTAAAAATAATGACGAATGGGATGTAATAAATAAAAACCATTCTGAGTTTTTACGTTATGCCACAATGATCAAAATGAACGGCACAGAGAAACAGACTTCAAATGAACTAATGACTACATGGGAAATATTAGCACGTGAGAGTGAGCGGATATGGATGAAAAATGTACAAGTAATGCATGGACGTGATTTGTTTGGAGCTATGGCAAAAGTTGGGATTCTTTGCCTTGCCTTATATTTGGTATATCAAAAAGCCTTGACTCCAGGAGCACTTATTCCCATTATCTTCTGGGGCAACATGGTATTCAATCGTCTTGGTGAAGTAAATGGATATTTCAGAAGAATATTGCTTCAAACATCACATATTGCCGCATTATTTAAGTTACTGAATGAAAAACCTCTTTTTGAAGAAAAATCAGGAGTAACCCCTTACGATCAAGCTTTTAAAAAAATTCATCTAGATGAAGTTAACTTTGTTTATCCTGGAGTTGCAACACAGAAAGCGTTAGAGAATTTAAACCTGTCTTTTGAATCAGGTAAAACATATGCTCTTGTTGGACACTCTGGTGCAGGCAAAACAACTATCATTCAACTTCTCTTGCGAGCATTTGACCCAACATCAGGGTCTATCACAATTGATGGTACTGACTTGCGTGAGATTAATCTGG
>DALYEZ010000002.1:0-77288 GCA_031972295.1 Minisyncoccota bacterium
TCTAATCGGAGTTACGGGTGCTATCCTTATAGGAAATATAACTTTTCGTGTCGTATGAAAAGAATGGTGTGGAGATGGAAAGATTTAATCCCTCCTATCTCTTAATATTTAAGATATACCCGAACGGTACTCCTGTCTACTTCACAAAATAGTTTTTTATAGTCTCAAAAAAAGTACTAAAAACAAAAAGAAATTATAAAGACTTGCACAGCGCGACTGGTGCGAGCGGAGCAAAAATTCATAAGAATTTTATGCGTGCTTTATAATTTCTTTTCGTTTTTAATCGCACTTAAAAATTATAGAAGTCAATGACTCGTGAAGTTTCCTCAACCGTCGTTAATCCTTGTAATATTTTTATCGCTGCATCTTGCTTTAATGTAGGAATTTTTTGTGGAATTGCAGCCTCTGCAATTTCTCGCTCACTTGGAAACTGACTAATAATTGTTTCAATTGGCGCATCAATAACAATCCCTTCATGGATTCCAATGCGTCCTTTGAAGCCAATGTTTCCACATTTTTCACACCCCACCGGATAGAAAAGTTCCATCGCTTGCGTATCAATATTTTGCAGCGAATCAGCTTTTCCTTCTTGTACCATCTGCGCCACTATTTCACGTAATAATTTTTGATCTTTTGGTTCGGCAACTTTTTTCACCTTACAGTTTTCACAAAGCTTACGGGTAAGACGCTGGGCGAGAGCAATAGAAAGGGCAGAAGAAATTACTTTTGGGTTTACCCCAAGGTCAATGAGACGAGGAATAGTTCCAGCAGCGTTGTTAGTGTGGAGTGTTGAGAATACAAGGTGTCCAGTGAGTGCTGCATTGATCGCAGTGTTTGCGGTATCGCTGTCACGAATTTCACCAACCATTATTACATCTGGATCTTGGCGAAGCGCACTACGCAAGCCGGCGGCAAATGTGTATCCTTTTTCTTCTTCCACTTGTGTTTGAGTCACGCCATTTAAGTGGTATTCAACCGGATCTTCAATGGTGATTATTTTTACATCTTCTGTGTGAATCTTTTTTAAGCACGCATAAAGAGTTGTTGTTTTTCCTGATCCTGTTGGCCCAGTAACCAAAATGATTCCGTTTGGTTTTGATATTTTACGTAAAAGTATTTCTTGTAAATACGCCGAAATGCCAAGCTGCTCATATTTAACTGCGATATTATCAGGATTAAGCACACGCATCACGACAGACTCCCCGTAGGTTCCGGGAATCATTGAAACACGCATTTCTATTTCTTTGTCACCGAGTGTAATTGAGAAGCGTCCATCCTGTGCATTTTTACTTACGGTGAGTTTCATTCCTGATGTAAGTTTGATACGCGAGTTGAGTAATTTGTTTGTTTCAAAATCAAAAAAGATAACGTCATGGAGTACGCCGTCGAGTCGGTAACGTAAACGCACTTGTGTTTCCTCAGGTTCGATATGAATATCCGATGCCCCTGTTGCAAGCGCTCCGGCGAGTACGATTTCAAACATTTTTGTCACCTTTCGTCCTTGTTGATTTTTCAACAATTCGTTTACGATGCGTGTGACATCGTCTTTGTTTTTAATTTCTTTTGTTAATTCTTCGAGAGACTCTGTTGCAATATCAAGCACACCAGCCTTTGTCTCCGCTGCGTATGAGAGATCTTTATACCTGCCCCACGCACGCTCAAGGGAAGAGTGTGAGGCAAGTATGAGAGTGTACGAAAATCCGCGGCGCTCAAGATCGCCAAGTATTTCAGTTAATTTTTTGTTTTCAGGAGAAACAACGGCAATGAAAAGACGTTTACCTTGCGCCTTAAATGCACCAGCATTTGCTTCTCTTGCACTTTCTTCAGGAATCATTCGGAGTGCGTCTGTTTCTATTGATACAGAAGAAAGATCCACGTAGGGAAGAGAGTATCGTTTTGAGAGTAATTGCAAAAGCTGCTCTTCTTCTTCGTGACGGAGAGCGTCAAGTTGCTTTTTTTGAGCGTCATCATTAAAAGTAAGCATGGTTTATCTATAAGTATACCTGGAAACCTCTTTTCACCTATAAACTAAAGGCTTTAGCGGCTAGAAGTAAGCAACAGACTCCCTCCTCTGTACATATTGACAAATATGTGTCTTTATGATATGATTGGAAAGTCGGTAGGAAGTGGGTATGTGCTTTGCACAACCTAGAACTTTCTATCAAAATTTCATTTAAGCCTAATGGAGGCTCCCATGAATAAGCTCTTTTCAGTTTTCTTTTTTGCCGCCCTCTGCATCACCCAATCGGCAACAGCAGGATTTTTCACCGGTTCTCGACATGAGTATCGAGTGAATAATCGCGGCGAAGCAGTTCGTGTTGAGACCGCACGTGGTGGTAACGGCTTGTGTGTTCGCGGTGAGATGTGGTCAAGTGCACGCCACCTGTGTATGTCCGCAACAGGAACGAAGTTCCTGTACGTTGACACCACAACAGGCTATATGGAAGTTGATCTCGCGAACTGTGGCCGTCCGGGCATGTGGGCAACGGTTTTTCAAGCTGTCTTGACTGCCATCATTCAAGGCGCGGCTGTTGAAGCGATTGAAAACCCCTACGCGGCTTATGGTGCTGCTGGTGTGGTGAACTCCTTTGTTGGAGCGGTGTCTCAAAATCGTCTGGGCAAAAAGTGCTCGATTCCCGCCCAACTCGCTGATGCGAACAATTTTTCAGAAGGAGTTCGCAGAGCTATCATTCGAGAGCAGTTGAAAACACAGCAACAAAACATTGATTGGGAGAACCAGGAGCGCCAAAAAATGGGACTCCAGCTCGTAGGGGTTTCCCAGCAGTCAGGACCACAGCCAGGTACCCAACAATGGTGCGATACTGAGGCAAACCAACACTATGCAGCTAAGGGTGGGTTGGTGTGGGTCCAGTCGACCTGCGCTCAGCGGGGGCAGACGTTTGGTCCCACAACCAAGGGAAATCAAGTGGGGTGTGGTTGTCGGTAGGAAGTCACAAAAAGGAATAGGAAGGGAGGTGAGCAGGGGCTCACCTCCGCAGACAGAGTCATGCTTTCGAGCTTGACTTTTTTTATTATATATAGTATAATTCACCCAAGACTAGGCACAGTGCTTAGTTTCCGTTTTTTAACAATCACAATAACAAGGAGGGCCATATGGCCACTTTGGAAAAGTTTGCGACGAACTCGATCGTCGTCATGTTGTTGTCACTCGTAGCTTCGGTTGCGATGGCAACATCGGGTCAACCGATGTTGAAAACGTCGGTTAGTTCGGGTGACGAGTATGCTGAAAGGCTACTTGCTCGTGAAGTGAATGGTTCTACTATTTTGGTTGCGCAAGCACTCAAGATGGCAAATCGTATCCCGACTGTTTCGGTCAATGAAGCGGTTGAATATCTCCGTCAAACGGAAACTCGTCTCTGTCCAGCAGGCACACGAAAGCTTTCTTCAGTGTTGCCGAACGGTCAACTCGGCATGGTTTCGCGACCATACCGGGATAACGAGTTTTGCTTGTGGGACCGTAACACGGGCACCGTTGTAGCATCGGCGGGTTGCGGCAACATTGATCTCGAGCGTGCGCAGGATGCCTTTGCGGTACCTGCTCGCACACAAGAAGATGAAGTGTTTTTTGCTTCAGCCGTCCCTGTTCAAACTGAACGTGTATCCACACTTTCTTCACAAAGAGGCGGTGATACCGTTGTCTATGACCAGGGCATGAGTACTGGTACGAAGGTTGGTCTTGGTGTTCTTGGTTTAGGTCTCGCTTACGCGATTCATGAATCAGACAAACCACGAACTGTTGTGAACAACAACGGGACGTGCGCCGGAGCGAATGTTTCTGTGAATGGCAATAACAACGCCACTTGCGGATCTGTCGTTACTACACCTCAACCTGTTGTTGTATGTAATCCTCCGAACCAGATGGTCAATGGAGTCTGCAGCGCTCCGACTCAATGTGGTGGTGGGCAGATCCTGGTAGGCAATACCTGTCAATGTCCGACAGGGCAGCAGGTGATCAACGGAGTCTGTCAGAATCCGGTTCAGTATTGTCCCGACGGGTCAGTGCGACCGGCAAATGGACAGTGTCCGGTAGTTTGTAGTGGTGGTCAGGTTCCTTACGGCAATACCTGTCAATGTCCGACAGGTACCATTCTCATCAATGGTATGTGTCGGGTACCACCGCAGCAGTGTACGGGTGGCCAGATTCTGGTGGGTGATTATTGCCAATGTCCTTCAGGACAACAATTCATCCACGGTTTCTGTCAGGTACCGCCGCCCGTCTGTCGTCTCGATCAGATTGCTGTCGGACTCACTTGTCAGTGTCCAGTGGGTCAGCAGGAGCTTGGTGGTCGGTGTCAGACAATTCTGGTTTGCACAGGAGGACAGATTCCGTTTAGTGGAGTTTGTCAGTGTCCAGTGGGTCAGGAGCTGTTCGCAGGAGTCTGCCGTGTGCCATTACCGCAATGTCCTTCAGGGCAACAGTTCATTGGGGGTATCTGCCAGGGTCCTTCGCAACAAACTTGCCAACAAGGTGAGGAGCTGTTCGCAGGAGTCTGCAGGATCCCGCTTCCGGGCGGAGGTTGAATCTGTTCTTTTCTGAGTAAATCGTCGGGATGACGAATGAAAAGAGATTTCGGGGTCGGTTTTGCGCAAGCGGAACCGGCCTTTTCTTTTGCATATATAAACCCGAAAGGGTCAAGGGAAGCTATTGACAAATATATTTGAGTATGCTATACTCTCTGGATAAACAAATGGCAGCATTTGCGTGCGACATTTCGTTTTCAGAAAAAATTATGATGAAAAATATTACAAAAATTGCATTTATCGTTACTCTTGTAATAACAGGAAGTATGGCGGTATCTGCACAACAGGCTCTTTGTGGTTCTGTATCAGGGCGATCGCTTTGTGCAACTACAAATCAAGCTACAGGCATTACACAAACATCAGCTACAATTTCAGGTTCAGTAACAGGAGCATCTTCTGCTACTCAATCATGGCTTGAGCTTAATGGTCCTGGACTCAACTGTCCTTATGTTGATCCAAGTAACACATCAAACCAAACTGCAACATGTAAAACATGGGCACTTCAGAATGGTGGAGGAAGTCTTTCTTACACAGCAACATTCTTGCAGTGTGGAAAAACATATAACTTTCGAACCGTTGCCCGAGAGGGAAACGTGATTGTTGGTGATCAGCCATGGAGACAGTTTTCTACACTTTCTTGTGGAGGAGGGGTTGGCGACAATGTTCGAATCATTAATTTCACAGCGTCACCTTCATATTTCTCAAATGGTGGAGGAACAACAAATCTTTCATGGTCTTCTGAAAACGCTTCAACATGTTCTATCTCAGGTATTGGATCAGTGAACACAAATGGAACACAGTCTCGATATGTAAGTTCTACACAATCATTCGTACTTTCATGTATCGGAGTAAATGGTGGATCTGACTCTCGAACAGTAACTGTTCAGGTAGATCAGGTACAAAATAACTTCCAGATCAATTCATTCGTTGCTTCACCTTCATACCTAACAAATGCTGGAAACACAACTCTTTCGTGGTCAACAACAAACGCTTCAACATGTACTCTCTCTAATCAGGGAACAGTATCAGTGAATAGTTCACAAAGTGTGTATGTTGCTAGTACGCGATCTTTCACACTTTCTTGTGTGGGAGTAAACGGACAGGGTGATTCTCGAACAGTAACTGTTCAGGTAGATACTAATAACAACAATAATCTTGTACGAATTGATAGTTTCTATGCGTCACCTACAAACGTGACAAACGGAGGCTACACAACAATGTACTGGACTACAACAAACGCTTCATCTTGTACTCTTGGTGGCGTAAGCGTATCAACAAATAGTTCTCGATATGCAGGTCCTATCTACGGTTCACAAAACTACACACTCGTGTGTTACGGAATTAACGGTGGATCTGACTCTCGAACTCTCTATGTGACAACAAATGGTCAGGGAGACGTTCCAGTCATTAGTACATTCACTGTTTTTGCAACAAGTGATAACTATGTAACTATCAACTGGTCATCAAATGCAGACTACTGTATTGCCGGTGGCGACTGGAGTGGTACAAAAACTGCTTCAGGAAGTGAGCGTGTAGGTCCTTTCTCAGGAACACGAACATTCACTCTTACATGTTACCGAAACAATCAGACAGCAGTACAGACACAGACAATCTTTATTGGTGGTGGTGTACAAAACCAAAATAATGCTGCGATTACAAATATCGCAACACGTATTGGAACATCAGGCGCTCAGCTTAACGGTATTGCAGTTATTGCAAACGGAGCTTACTCTGAAGGATGGTTTGAGTACGGACGAACAGAATCACTTGGTAATACTACCAACAGTCGTTCTATTGGTTCAGCTCGAACAACAGACTTCTCAGAAGTTATCACAGGTCTTTCTTCAAATACTGCATACTACTATCGAGCAGTGATGCGAAATAACCAAGGAACATTCCGAGGTGATATCGAACGATTTGTAACAGCTCGAGTTTCTGTAGTTACGGTGCCAACACCAGTAGTTCCAACTCAGACAGCGCTTACATTCAGTCGTCCTGCATTTATGGAAATTACTGTAAATCAGGTAACACTCGATGCGGTACGTGAGGGTGAAGTAGAATACCAAGTAAACTACAGAAGTCTTACAAACCGAACTCTTGTGAACACTGCAGTGAAGGTTCTCCTTCCTGAAGAGTTCGAATATATCTCAGCAACTCGTGGTGTGTACTCAGCAGAAAACAAAACTCTCTCACTTAATATCGGAGAATTCCGACCAGGTGATCAGGGAACAATTATTGTTCGAGCTCGAGTGCTCCAAAATGCGCAGATTGGTAAAACTGTAGTAGTAACAGGATACGCAAACTATACTGTTCCTGCAGACTCACAATTCCTTGCGTACCAAGATGAAGTTGTTGCCTATGCTCTTACTACAATCCGTGAAGGCCGATTTACGACCGCACAGACTGGTTCAGCGGCAGCAGGATTCTTTGGAACAGATCTCGGTATGGCATTTGGATGGTTGCTTCTCCTTCTTATCCTTCTTGCAATTATCTACATGCTCCGAAAGCTTTACCTCTCATTTAGTGAGGCAAAGAAAGCATAAGTCGCGGCACACAGGTGAAGCAATTCACCGGTCAAAAATATTAACGTCCTAATGTAAATGAGTGCGGCCGCGCACTCCAAAACCCCACCAATTGGTGGGGTTTTGTGTTGTTAATTTTGTAACGACCGCCACTGACGAGCAAGATTAATTTTTTTATCAAGTATTCTTGTGAGTTTGACAACACCTCCTCGACTATTAGTAATCTCTAAGTTTCGTACAGAAGATAGTACTTGTTCTTTTTCTTTATCAGAGTCGCCAAATGTTTCAAGAAGCTCCTCAAGATATTTGACGTCATTTGTGAGATAACCCTTTTTCAATAGATTCCAGACTTGAGCATGAGCTTCTTCTTCAGGGATATTTTCGTCTGTACTTAAGATAAGCGCATTGTATTCGATAAGTTTTTGAACAAATATTATTGAATCACTGTAGGCGCTCACGAAAGAATCCATACCATCATACTCCTCAAAAAAATGCTTTAAGTCGTTATAGAAAAAACTATAAGCCTCTTCCGTCATTAAATCAGTCATCCCCTCATTAAGTGCTGTATAAAACGTATATGAGACGAGTTCATTATCAATTTCTTCTTGTACTGAAAACTGGTATCCGGTATTTTTGGATTCAGGTAATTTTTCTTTTGCGATGAAATGTATCATCTCGTGGAGATAGACTTTCGGTCTGTAGAGAGCATCCTCTCGTACCCCAAACAGATGTAGCTTTGGGTCATATATACCAAAACTTTTTTCATTCCCTTCAGGAGCCGTTTCGTTAGTGAATACAAAAAATCTCCCCTGTTCTATTTTAGGAATGTCAAAATCTTTAAAGTATTTCTCCAGACAAAGTGCACAAAATTCGACAATCTCTAGAATCTCCCGTTGTTCCTCTTCAGGGAAAGTATGAAAAACATCCATTTTTGATAAAGCTTCTTGTTGTGGGCTTACGATATGTTTTTCAGGTAATCTTGACTCAAGGTTAAGCATTTATCTTATAATCCTAACACCATTTGTATTGTTTGAAGAATGGTAGAATGGGGTATGAAATGGACTATTGGAGACGTGAATGGTTTGGACGAGGTGGTTGAATACGTGCTCAAAAACTTACTGACAAAGGAAACAAGTGGTGCTCATGTGCTTGGTTTGTATGGCAATCTTGGTGCTGGTAAAACAACCTTCACTCAGAAGCTTGTGGCAGCACTCGGTGGTGTCGACTCTGTTGTAAGTCCGACATTTATTTTGGAACGAGACTACGTACTTTCAAATAATCTTGGTATACAGACCCTTGCCCACATTGACGCATATCGTTTTGATAATGAAGATGAGTCGGGCGTGCTTAAAGTTCCACAACGTCTCAGCGAACACTCTCTCTTATATGTTATTGAATGGCCAGAGAAAATGGGAAAGTATATGCCATCGCACACAAAAATACTTTTTGAGCATGGTGGTGGAGATATGCGGAATATAAAAATTGTCGAATAATTATGAAAGAAAAAATACCACTGAAACGAATAGTACTCATAGACGCTCACGCTCTTATCCATCGTGCATACCATGCGCTTCCTGGGTTTGCATCGAGTAAAGGGGAGCCAACGGGGGCGCTCTATGGACTCTCAACGATGATGATGCGGGCGATAGACGAACTTAGGCCACACGCAATCTTTGCGTGTTTCGACCTTCCGAAGCCTACGTTTAGACATATTGCATATGATGCGTACAAAGGCACACGTAAGAAGGGGGATGATGAATTAATTGCCCAGCTTATCCGCGCCAAGGACGTGTTTGATGCTTTTACTATAGAACGTTTTGAGCTTGAAGGATTTGAAGCTGATGACATTATTGGAACTCTTGTTGAGAAATTAAAAAAGGAAAAAGATGTCGAGATTATTATTGTCTCTGGTGACATGGATACAATGCAGCTTATTGAAGGTGAAAAAATTCGTGTCTATACTCTAAAAAAAGGAATTCAGGAAACGCAGATGTATGACGAGAAAAAAGTAAATGAACGGTACTCCTTTGGTCCGAAGCAAATACCTGACTACAAAGGCCTTGCAGGGGATCCATCAGATAATATTCCAGGCATAAAGGGTATTGGTGAGAAAACGGCGACAGAACTTTTGAGTTATTTTGGCACGATTGAAAAAATGTATGTCGCTCTCAAAAAAAATAGGCAACAATTTTTAGATAAGGGAATAAAAGAAAGAGTGGTGAAACTCCTCGAAGAGGGTGAGGAAGAGGCACTCTTCTCTAAGACACTCGCCACAATACGACTTGATGCGCCAATTGGGACACCTGATATAACCACGAGTTGGAATGAAGATTTTGTACCCGAAAAACTCACCGCTCTTTTTGAGGTACTTGAGTTTCGAAGTCTAAAACCAAAAGTTCTTGCTTTGGGTAAAGAAAAAACCGTAGAAGAAATCGCACAAGCTGAAAAAAAGAACACGTCGAAAAAAGAAAAAATCACCCTTCCGAAAATTGCTAAAAAAGAAGCAACCTATCTTGAAACGCAAGAATTTAAAGAGGCTCAAGCGATGATCTTTTTACTCGACTCAGACAAAACAGATCCTAGTTTAGAAGATATTCTCGCTTATGCAAAAGCAGAAACCCTTTCTGAGGCGCGAGTTTTTTTAGAAAAAGAATTGTCACGTGAGAAAACACTTCTTGATTTGTATGAAAAAGTCGACAAACCACTCATTCCTTTGGTAGAGCAAATGGAAAAGGTTGGTATCAAAATTGACGTACCGTATTTTGAAGCTCTTTCTGAAAAGTATCACGTAGAACTCGATGCGCTCGAGAAAGAAATCTGGAAACTTGCTGGAAGAGAATTTCTCATTACTTCACCAAAACAACTCGGGGAAGTATTATATGACGAACTTCATCTAGGGGAAAAAATAAAAAAGACCGCCGGCGGTGCGCGGAGTACAAACGCAGACATGTTGGAGTCTCTCAAAGAACACCATCCTATAATCCAAAAAATTCTTGATTATCGAGAAATTCAGAAACTTGTTTCTACGTATGTTGATCCGTTGCCAAAATTTGTAGACGCCGAAGATCGAGTCCATACCCATTATTTACATACAGGTGCTGCTACGGGACGCTTTGCATCTAAGGACCCGGCTCTTCAGAACATTCCTGTCAAAACAGACCATGGCATGGCGATTCGAAAAGGGTTTGTGGCACAGGCTGGGCACACTCTTCTTTCTTGTGACTACTCACAAATCGAACTTCGTGTCGCGGCTATCCTCTCAGGAGATGAGCACCTATTAGAAACATTTAAGAAAGGGGAGGATTCGCACGCATCTGTTGCCTCACGAGTATTTTCAGTGCCGATGGAAGAAGTTTCAAAAGATCAGCGTCGCATTGCTAAGGTTTTGAACTTTGGAATTTTGTACGGCATGGGTGTTAATGCGCTCAGGGAAAATTTACAAAGTGATCGCAAGAGCGCGCAGGAGTTTTACGATGCTTACAAAGCAACATTTCCGACACTTATGGCATATCTTGAAGATGTGAAAGTTCAGGCTAGAAAAAATGGCTACACTGAAACCTTATTTGGTCGCCGTCGCCAATTAAAAATGCTTCATTCACCACTTCCTTTTATTCGAGCACAAGGCGAACGCATGGCAATCAACGCTCCGATTCAAGGAACAAATGCAGACATTATGCGCATTGCTCTTATCGATATAACAGAAGCTCTCAAGAAAGAAAATCTTACTTCCCAAGTGCACCCAATTCTCCAAATTCACGACGAATTTATTTTTGAAGTTAAAAACGAATACATAGAAAGAGCAAAACAGGTCATTGTGCCTGTTATGGAGCAAGTTTTAGAAAAGCACAAAAAAGAAGCGAGCATTATTCCTATTTTAGTATCTTCTGACAGTGGGATTACCTGGGCTGATATTTAGTTGTATAATGCTTATCATGAGTCAAGAGGGGCGAAGCGCGGAGAGAGCACACATTCATACCTACATACCAAGTCTGTTTATTATTGTCATGTCAGGATCTCTTATTATAGATGCCCTCTTTCCTAATCCAATCTATGCAACTATTTGGGCGTCAAAGATAGGATTTTTACTCTCCGTTGCCGGAAGTTTTCTTTTGTATGCTGCCCATGTAAGCTCAAAGAAGATACGGAGGGATGTAAACACGAAAGAAAATGGAGAAGTTAATTTTTTTGTTGGTCCATACGCGTATGTACGGCATCCGGGCTATCTCGGCATGGTGTTAATTGGAACAGGTATGTCTTTCATATTCAACTCGACTACAATTCTTTTGAATACTGTTGTTTTCTATCTCATCGCGCGGATTATTGTGGTTCAAGAAGAAAAGCATTTACTTCATGAGGACTCTCATGTGAAAGAGGAGTATGGTAATTACACAAAGAAAGTAAATCGCTTTTTCTAGCATATGCTTATTGTTATCTCGGGGAGCGAAGAGTTGGCGCTTAATCAAAAGACAAAAGAAGTTTTGGAAAAGAGGGGATGGAATGATGGAGGTGTTTTGTATCACGACCTACCTTCTATAGATGCTTTGCAAGAATCTGCAGCATCGCAAGATCTTTTTGGTGACATGCCTGTGCATGTATTTCGTGAACTTGAAGACGATGTGTACGAATTTTTGTTCGAGAATATAGAGTTGTTTGCAAAATCTTCGAATGCGCTTATTGTCCAAGTTGCAAAAGTTTTAAAGAAACAAAAGGATATTTGTGCAAAAGCAGGTGTTGAGATTTTTGAAATAAAGAAAGCTGAAGCAAGAGAAATGCCGTCATTTGTGCTTGCGGATGCTTTTCTGCGGAGGGATAAAAAGGCAGCTTTCACGGCGCTTCATGATGAGCTTACAGCAAAGCCACCGGAAGAAGTTCATGGAGGTCTTTGGTATCAAATGAAAAACATGGCACTTATTCTCTCGGGCGCCACTGAAGAAGAGTCAGGATTACATCCATTTGTGTACAAGAAAATAAAATCTGCTAGTAAGGCATTTTCAAAAAAAGAGTGTGATGAAATTTTAAAAGAGCTTCTAGAAATAAACCACAAAGCACATCGTGGGGAAGTGGACTTTGAAATAGCACTTGAGCAGTTTGTGTTGAAACACACATAGAGTACTGCTGGAAATTTACATAAAGATGTGTCATAATCGGCTCCAATGCCCCTATAGCTCAGCTGGTAGAGCAACAGCCTTTTAAGCTGATGGTCGTAGGTTCGATTCCTACTGGGGGCACAAAATAAAAAAGAGCCTTAAACGACTCTTTTGTATTCGGAGCACGACGGCGCGAGTAATCGAGTGACTGTTTGCTATTTACCCATAAAAAGCATAGGCTTCAGACATAACAAATAAACATATGGGAAATTTTGATCGAGGTGGAAGACGAGAAGGTGGTTTTAAAGGAGGTAATGGTGGAGGCAAACCAGCTTTTCAAAAAAAGCCATGGGCTAACAATGATCGTGGTGGAGATGTGGCAATGCATAAAGCAACATGTAGTGAGTGTGGGAGAGCGTGCGAGGTTCCTTTCCGTCCATCAAATGGCAAGCCGGTATTCTGTAAGGACTGTTTTGCTGGCAAAAGAGAACAAGAAAGCCGTGGAGCACGCCCTGAATTTGGAGACCGAGGACCAAAGAGAGATTTTAATGATAAATTTGCACCGCGGTCTGAGTTCAAACCAGCTCCTGCAAACGATGAGGTAAAGAAACAACTAACAGATATTGGATACAAACTCGAACGACTGCTTGCTTCAATGGATCGATTGGTGGATTCAGTAAAAAAAGAAGTGTCGGTTGCGAAACCTGCAGCTACAGTTGCTCCAAAAGTTGAAACAGTAAAAGCTCCTGCAAAAGTAGTTGCGAAGCAAGCTGCGAAAGTGGTGGTTGCAAAGAAAAAAGTTGCTGAAAAGAAAGTGGTAGCAAAAAAGAAGAAATAGGTTTTATCTACAATACATAAAAGCCTTCACGTGAGGGCTTTTATGTATTGGGGTATGATGTACTTTGCATATGTCGTATTTTGTATATATTCTTGAATGCGCCGACACATCTTTATATGTAGGCTCTACAAACGATTTGCAGAAAAGATTGAAAGAGCACAATGGCTCCAAAAATGGTGCGCATTACACAAAAATACGAAGACCTGTCGTTTTGCGTTATAGTGAAGAGCTTACAACATACGGAGAATCTCGAAGTCGCGAGGCAGAAATAAAAAGAATGAAACGAAAAGAAAAACTAGATTTAATAAATACAAAAGGTGTTGGAAAAAATGATGCCTTTACGCACCCCGTTGTTCTTTTGCTCGACAATGTTCGCAGTGTGCAAAACGTCGCTTCACTTTTCCGCATTGCTGATTGTGTTGGGGTACAGAAAATTATTTTAGGTGGGATTACTCCAGGTCCCCTTGATCGCTTCAATCGGCCACGAAAAGATTTTGCTAAGATTTCTCTCGGGGCAGAAAAAAGTGTTGGGTGGGAATCGGTAGAAAATATACCAACGATAATTAGAAAGTATAAAAAAGAGGGATATGCTGTTGTTGCACTTGAGCAGTCAGAAAAATCTATTCCGTATACAAAATATAAAATCACGCAGCCAACACTAGTTGTGGTTGGCACGGAAGTAGAAGGTGTTTCAAAAGAAGTTTTGAAGCTGTGCGAGTCACATCTTGAGATTCCGATGGTAGGGAAGAAGGAGTCGCTTAATGTTGCTGTCGCAACAAGTGTTCTTTTGTTTCAGTTGCGAGATAATTAAGGTTGAGTAGTTGAGCTAAATCCTGGAACCTTTGGAAATTCCCCATACGTCTCAAAACTTTTATAGTCTTTTGTTGGACGAATAAATATTCCTTGGTTACTTCTTTCAAATCGTTGTACGCCACCTGTGACATACCATAAAAGCCAAGCGAGAACGAAGATAGTAACAACTCCCCAAAAGGAACTTGCGAAGTCGTGGAAGATGAAAAAGAGGGCAACGAAGGCGATGAGAATGAATAATGCAAATAAAGCCATATCTAATATTGTACCTGACAAACAGGGCAAAAGTGAGTACTACGTGCACCAACGATAATTCGTTCAATAATCCCTTTGCATCCGCGACGCAAGCAAAATTTTCCTTTACGTTGATATACCTGATGATGCTTGTGAGAAACACCAGCTTCACCGTGAATATTTCTGTAGTCTGATGTTGAGTCGCCACCAAATAGAAGTCCATCACGTAAAACTTTTTGAGTATTTTTAAATAGAACAGCGAAGAGTTTTTGCGGAATGTTTTGTACTCGAGATTCAGGATGAACTCTTGAAAGCCATAAGAGTTCGTCGGAATAGATGTTTCCAATGCCAGCAATGACGCTTTGATCTAATAAAACCTGCTTTATTTTTCCGCGAGGCTTGCTTTGCATTTGTCGAGCAAAAAGTATTGCGGTTGTATCTACATCGAGTGGCTCGGGCCCGAGGTGTGCAAGAAGTGGCGAGTGAGGAAGATGTTCAGTAACTTCAATTGAAATCTTGCCAAACTTCCGAGCATCACAAAAAACGAGTGATCGGCCATCTTTCAAAGTAAAGACAACATGAATAAAACGATTAAATGGATCGGCAAGCGCGCCCTTTTCTTCCGGTACAAATCCGAGTTTTGTTTTTCGGTATTTTCCAACCATCAAATGTCCCGTCATCTTCATGTGCACAATAATTGTGTGTTTATTTGAAAGATGAATCAGAATATGTTTTCCACGGCGTGAGGCATTCTTTATAGTTGCGCCACGAACTATTTTCCGTACTTCTTTGTAGGAATTATTTCGAAACATTCTTTCCCAGTTGTGACAAACATCAAGAATGACCGCGCCCTTAAGTGTCTCGTTTATTCCATTTACTGTCGTTTGAACTTCCGGCAGTTCGGGCATACTATTTTGCTAAAAGTTTCAATGCGGTTTTGAGTTTATCGCCAGTTTCACCGTCGCCAACTTGATTGAGTAGGGGGCGAATGTCAGAAAGAGAATACCCAAGGCTTTGAAGCGCGTCGATAAGCTCACTGTGACTGCTTTGGTTTGCAAAAGAAACGTCTGCTTGGGCTGAGAGTTTGTCTTTGAGCTCAACAACAATTTTCTCGGCAGTTTTCTTTCCAATACCAGAAACTTTTGTGAGGTAGTGTACGTCGTTGTTTGCGATTGCAGTGCGTAGGTCGCGCACTGATCCGAGACCAATAATGCCAAGCGCCCCTCGTGGACCAACGCCAGATACAGAAATAAGTTCTTCAAAAAAAGCTTGCTCGTCTTTTGAAGCGAATCCAAAAAGCTCAAAGGCATCTTCGCGAACAACGGTGTAAATCCAAAGGGCAGCCTCTTTTCCTACAACAAGTGAGGCAAGTGCGTTTGGTGAAGGGAAAACTTTATAGCCCACACCCTGTACCAAGAGTATGCAACTCTTTTCTTCTTGTGTAAGCACAACACCTTCAAGATATCCGATCATGTATGCGTATTGTAGCATTGACTCTCGGTACTCGTAAGGTAATATGGAGTATGGAATATCCTCTCAAAAACAAGAGAATGCCTCACGGACTTCTGATTGTTGTTGGGCCGTCTGGTGCTGGAAAAACAACCCTCATACACGAACTTCTCAAGCTCTATCCCTTTGCCTCAAAAATAGTTACCTACAAGACTCGTAAAAAACGCGATACTGAAAGGCATATGGAGGATTACTATTTTTGTAGTGAAGAAGAGTACTTTATGTTGAAGGATAAAAATTTCTTTGCTGAGTCTGAATGTGTGCACGGTGAGTGGTCGGGGACGCCAAGACATGAGCTTTCTAATCTGGAGGAAGTTTTCAAAATAATAAGTGTTGATATTCGAGGCGCGATTACTTTGAAAGAAAAATACAGCAACGTTCATATATTTTTCTTGCGGACACCTTCAATGCAGGTTCTTGAAAATCGTTTACGCAAGCGTGCTCAGAATGACGAGAAGACTCTTCAGACAAGATTGCACAATGCGCAGGTAGAGATACAGATGGCAGAGGCTTCACAAAAGATAGACCTCTTTTTAGTTAATGATGACTTCTTGGACATGTTCGATCGTGCTCGAAAATATATAGAAACAAAAATGATAGGGGATACGGTTGCGAATTAACGGTTTTATGGTACTATAAGCAAACTATATTTTATGGCAATAACAACTGGAGCTAAAAAGGCAATTCGACAAGGTGAGCGCAAGCGCGTGATGAACCTTCGCCGACAGAAGATAATGAAGGAGTCTGTAAAGGAAGTTTCAAAGCTCGTCGTGGCTGGTAAAAAAGCTGATGCAGAAAAGAACCTTAAAAAGGCATACCAAGCACTCGATAAAGCAGCAAAACGAGGAGTAATCAAAAAGAATACTGCTTCACGAAAGAAGTCTCGACTCGCAAAGGCTATTGCAAAGATTAAATAAATAAAAAACCTCCAGAAATGGAGGTTTTTTATTTAAGTAGTTTTTTATCAAGTTCTTGGGTCGCTTTTTGAATTTCAAGCCCTTCCTTCCTAATAGAAAATGGCGGTATCTCTTCGTTCTTGAAAAATCTTGGCACAACCAGGCGAAGATGTTCAATGAGTATATTGTCACCAGGGAGCATTTTCAAAATGAATTCATCCTCAGAAAGATTGTGCCATGTATTATGAATCATCTCATCTCCATCTTTGAATATTTGGTCGGGGACTTGAGTAAGGAAAAAAGTAATTTCTTTTTCACCTGCAGTTACATTTCCTATACAAACAAGATTTTCTGTCACAACCCCAAGTTCTTCAAACAATTCTCTTTTAGCTGCCGAGAGTACACTTTCACCTGGTTCCACTTTTCCACCATACCCATTCAAGTATCCCGCTAGTGGTTTACCTACAGGTTGCTCACCAAGGAGAATCAAAACTTCATCATTCTTTTTGCAAATCGGGAAAACAACAGTGAATTGCTTCATGGACTAAGTTTAGCAAGATTGGGAAATTTGTGCTCTCGGCAGGAATCGAACCTGCATTTCTCCCTTCGCAGGGGAGTGTCCTATCCATTGAACGACAAGAGCATTTAGTGCCTTGTATACTACGCAAAAAGGCGCATATTGTCCATATTTTCTTAGAATCCAAGAACATCCATCAACCTTTCGGCGAGCGGAATCTCAAGTTCTGTTTCAGGAATCTTTTTTGCGCGAAAAACTTGTCGAACCCAATCTTTGTCCACATTGCCAAGCGGAATGGTGAGGATAGGAAAAGCAACACGGTTTATGTCTAATAAAAGAAGTGTGCCGAGTGAGTTTTTTACAACAGAGAAGCTCTTGATATTTCGAAAAGGAAAGAGAAGATTATCGCGAGCAAGTCCGTCTTCGCGAATGTTGTATGTATGAAGTGAGGGAGGGATGTTGGCATGAAGGGCTACAGCAAACGCGGCAATGAGAATAAATACCGCAAAGAAAAAGTTGCCAAAGTAAAAGGCAAGTAATGCACCAAGCACTGCTATTGCACCCAAAATCCAAAACCAGTCAGCTGTTTTTGGCTTGTGCTCGTATTCCAGTGCTTGCCACGAAAGACTCTCTTGATCCATTCTTTATATTGTAACAGATGTGTATAACAAAAGAGAGTAAAAATGTGAAGGCAAGGTACAATGTTTGTATATGGAAAACACAAACCAAACAAAAGAGTCGTTATTAAAACATGCACACGGTCTTGAAGCGCAGCTCGTGCCATTTTTTGCAAAGTTCCCACATATCCCAGAAGGAGGACGTAAGGTTCTTGCGGATATCATTCCGTGGCTCGCACTTATTTTTGGAATTCTCGGACTCATCGCACTTCTTGGTGCGGGTGGAATTATGACACTTCTCGCCATCCCAGCACTTCTTACGGGGAATGTTTGGATTATTACGACGTTTATCACAACTGCAATTGGACTTGTTGCAACTATTCTTCAGCTTCTTGCTTTCAATCCCCTTAAAGCGCGAATGAAGAAAGGATGGAATTATCTTTTCTACGGACTTTTACTAGGCGCACTTTCGACGATTGTTTCTGTTATTGGTGGCGCCCTTGCAGCGTCTATTTATTCTGGAGCCGGAGCAGTATCTTCTTTGATAAGTGGAGCTATTGGATTTATTATTGGAGGATGGCTTCTTTTTGAAGTTCGAGATCACTTTAAGGCATAATTTTTCTCTTTAAAAACACCGTCGAGAGACGGTGTTTTTAGTATGTGTGTATAATTTACAGTAATGAAAAAGGTTGTTGTGCATGACTTGATGCAAAAAAGTTATACGTATGAGCTTGTCGAGAAAGCTGGCAAGAATTTTGATGTCCGTTTTCGACCAGATCTTACACCAAAAGATATGTTGACCCTTGGAGTATTTGGAGGAAAGTATATGACAGATTGCAAAAACGAGTTTCCTAAAAGCTGGTTTGCAAAAGCAAAATTAAGTCCTGAAAAATATGAAAAGAAATTAAATTTCTTTGGCGTGCGAGCAAGCCAGACTCTTTCTGAGTGGCAAAGAAAAGGCTGGATACATAAAGATGATCCAAGGGGGTGGTTTCAGTGGTATTGCCGTTATTACATGGGGCGAAGACATCAAGATGATGAAAGGCAAATAAAGAGATGGGTGAAGATGAGAAGACACATTGTATGGCTTCAGGGTGCGTGTCGTGTGGGGGATGTTACATGTCGTCCACGTCAGCGGCAGGCCTTGCTTCACTGGGCTTATGACAGTAGAAAATTGTAGAAAATTCTTGAGTTAAGAAAGTATATACTTGTTCTATGAACATAAATTATAAGTACACAACAATTATTTTTGGAGCTTTGTTTTTGGTAATACTCGGCGCTAGTTTCAAAGGAGATTTTAATAGAGTAATGATGGGTGATCGATATGGTTCTCAAAAAATGCACCGGATGCCAGACGGTAGCATGATGGGGGACAATAAAAGCATGGATTCTATGATGATGGATATGACAAGTCGTATGAAAGGAAAAACAGGTGATGAACTTGACCGTATTTTTCTTGAAGACATGATAGCGCATCATGAGGGTGCAATTGATATGGCGAAAGAATTGCAAAAAGGCACCAAGCGTTCAGAATTACAAAAAATGGCAGAAGATATTATTCGTGTTCAGACTGGAGAAATAGAAATGATGCGAGGGTGGCTGAAGGAATGGTTTAAATAGATAGATTATCAAAACAAAAGCACCAACTAAGGTGCTTTTGTTTTTTGCGGGCGGAGGAGGTGAGATTCGAACTCACGGTCCGCGTAAACGGACTCTTGTTTTCAAGACAAGTGCAATCGACCACTCTGCCACTCCTCCAATATGTGATTGTTGCAATACTCTAACACAGTTTTTTCGAGATTTCTAGCCTGTGCGCCGCAAGGGACTTACATGATATATTTGGGGTATATGAAGTATCTTGCCATTGATTATGGAAAGAAAAAGATTGGTATCGCAACATCAGACGATGGGGGCGAGATGGCGTTTCCGTGTATGGTGATAGAAAATAATAAGATGCTTCTCACTGAGGTAAAACAATTATGTAAAGAGCTCAAAATTGGAGCGATTGTGATAGGCGAGTCACTTGATCAAAATGGTAAACCAAATGCAATTGCAAAAGATGCTCGGGCATTTGCGGTTTTACTTGAAGATACACTCGACTTACCACTTTCATTTGAAAAAGAATGGATGACAAGTGTGCATGCGCGCGCTATGCAGGAGGGAAAAGAAATTGTTGATGACTCCGCGGCCGCACTTATTTTGCAGCGCTATTTAGACAAGAAAAATAAAGTCGTGGCAAAAGACGATGAAGAGGCGGAGGAAGAAGAAGCTGAATAAAAATTATGGAACACATTACAATAGATGATTTTGCAAAGGTAAAAATCCAAGTCGGACTAATTCTTGGCGCCGAAATAATTGAGGAGAGTGAGAAGTTGTTGAAACTCACAGTTGATTTTGGAGAAGAAGGCCCACGACAGGTGCTTTCGGGCATACGTGCCTTTATGGCACTCGACGAACTTGTAGGGCGAAAGTATTTATTTGTGACAAACTTACAGCCTCGCATGATGGTGGGAATGGAAAGTCAGGCGATGATTTTAGGAAGTGGCGGCGGAGATGAGCCGTTCTCTCTTTTTGCACCCGTTAATGACGAAAGTCTGCCGGGGGCGCTCATCCGGTAGTGTATGCTTTCTCGTCTCAAGGCTTGGTATGAAAGAATGGAAGAAAGGGTAAAGCGTGCCATGCATAGTAAGCATGCTTTCAGGACACTTTTTGTTGTTGCGTACTTAGAAAACTTTTTCTCTCCGATTCCGGCTGATATTTTAGTCGCACCACTTGCGGTGCATCATCCAGATAAAAAATGGCGTATTGTGCTGCATGCTACACTTGCCTCTGTGCTCGGATCTCTCACTGGCTACGCAATTGGGTATTTCTTGTTTCAATCTGTGGGAATGCCGATTGTGAATTGGTATGGTGGTGAAAATGCATTTGCTTCATTTAAGGAGATATTTGATACATATGGCTTCGTAGCGCTTCTTGTGGTTGCATTTACACCACTTCCTGACAAAGTCTTTACTTTGCTTTCAGGTCTTGTGGCGACACCACTTATTCCTTTTATTCTTGCTATGGCGCTCGGGCGAATGTTTCGATTTGGGATTGTTGCGTATCTTGCCGCAACCTACGGGAGGGGGGCGTATTCATTTTTACGGAATAAGTTTGGCACTGTTACATTTATTTTTTCTGCCATCATAATTACAATAATCCTCTTTTATCATTTTGCGGTACAATAAGAGTATGGTGTTTGGGTTATCTCCAAAAGCGCGTTTCTTGTGCATCGATATCCAATTTGATGAAATGTATTTTACTGTGGTTCGGAAGACAGGAGACTTTTTTGAGATTGATTTTTCAGAAAAACTCCAAATGGAAAAGGGTATTTTTGAGGGATCAAGAGTGCGTACCCCTGGGAAGATAGCGGATGTGCTTCAGCAAATAAAGAAAAAGTTCGGAACACTTCCGGTGCTCGCAAGTGTTCCAGAGCATTTCTCGTATGCAACGCTTTTGCCAAGCGAGACGTACTCATCTTCTTCGGATATACGGAAAGCCTTACATACACTTATACCTACACCATCATATGTTTGGACAAGTGCGTTTCAAAAAAATAAGTCTTCCTACACAGCTCTTCAGTCTGCTGAAAAAGAGGTGTGTAATGCCCTCTACGCACTTGTTAAAAGTATAGGTTTTACTTCTATTGTCATATATCCACGAGCACTTGCCTTGTCTGAGCTTAATGGAATCAAAGATGCTGTTGTGTGTAATTTTAGTAAAAAACAAACTGCAGTTTTTTCTGTCTATAATTCACATACAATAGGATTTTCTCTTATTCCATACGGAACTGATCAGCTTACTGAAAAAATGCAGAGCAGATTTTCTTTGAAAGATGACGAGGTGTCTGAGGTTTTAAGTGCATATGGAACGGATGTTCTCCCAAGAAAAGAAGGGCACCTTGTTCATGGAATTATTCACACATTCCTTTCGCCTATTGTTGATGAGATTCAATCTCTTGAGTTGCGTCAATCTGAATATGGTCTGCAAGTGAGTAAAGAATTTTTTGTTACCGGAAGCCCTGCTCAATATAATGGTGTCGTTGAAGATATCTCTAGGATGACGAGAACGCAAGTACAGCCTTTAGATGTATGGGAGGGGGTTATTGATTTGAATGTCTATATTCCACATATTCATAAAAATGAGTCACATGAATACGCAGGTATTGCTGGACTCATGAATATTCTTAAGAAGGGAACACGATATCAGCCGTTTGACCTGTAACGGTATTGGTTGCTAGAGTGAGCAGAGTTTATATATCCTCCGATAGTTCAATGGATAGAACGAGAGCCTTCTAAGCTCTTAATGCAGGTTCGATTCCTGCTCGGAGGACACGTTTAAGAACCATGGCTGATTATTAAACGTGTCCTCCGAAGGAAAGCCTTTGAGGGCTTTCCGTGCAGGAATCGAAAAGGTTCTCCCATATTTTTAAGAAGTTCTACTTCGAAAAAATGGGAAACCTGTACCGTTCCCGTAGGGAAAGATTCCTTGAGATATCCTCTTTACTTTTTTACTAGTTGGACGTATTCTTTTATTGGAGCTGAACGTCTCTCACCGCTGAAATCTACTGCTAAAGCGGGATGATAAAAGAGACTAGAGGGAGTGCTTAGGCATAGCCCAGACCAACAGCTAAGGTACTTGAATCATGGTACCGAAGCTTCGGGTAGTTCCCCAGTAGTATCTCGCTACGTAGAACGTGCGAAGGGGAGATGTATAGGTTGAAAACTACGGTAGGCTCCCTTTATTTTGTCCCGTTGGCCATGTGCCGACGGGATTTATTTTTTCCAAAAACAAACCCCTCATCCATGAGGGGTCGGAGTAAACACGACATCGTCTGGCATGTTTCTCCGCATAAGATCTTCAATACTTTGTTCTATATTGTGAACGAGGAGCATTGCTTGGAGAAACGAAAGCAGTCGATATGCCGCATTGTATTTTTCTTGGTCGATAAGTTCTATTATTTTGTAAGCGAGATAGAGACAGTGGTTGAGTTGCCTTGTTTTGGTAAGGTCTGCGAAAGTGGCAAAAATGTCAGCTCGCTCATTTATAGCACCACGACCTTCTAATTTCTGTATGTAGAGCTCTGCAACCGACTTTATTTTCTGAGATTTCACAATACTCTCCTTGAGTTTGTGGTAACTAGTGAAATATACCATCTTTTGGACTAATCAGCATATTTTGCTAGCCTGTAATTATAAGACTATGAATATCCAGCCTATCTGTATTTACCATAAAGACTGCTCCGACGGCACTGCCGCTGCGACAGTATTTCTTCGTAAATTTCCAGAGGGCAAAACATTTCCTTTTGACCATGGCTATACAGCCGAAGATGCTGAAAAAGTTCTCTCTGTTTTAACACCAGATACTGTTGTGTATACTGTGGACTGCACTCTTTTAGCAAAAGAGTGTTTGGAGAGGGGGAACAAAGTAATCTCACTTGATCACCATATTAGTCTTTACGAAGATATGATAGGGCTTGCAAAAACACAAGCAAACTACACCTATATTTTTAATAACGATCTCTCAGGGGCAACACTTGCTTGGACACATTTTTTTCCAGATGAATCTATTCCATACTTTCTCACTCTTGTACAAGACATTGATTTGTGGACTAAAAAGTTTGAAGATTCTCAATATTTTGTTAACTGGAGCGCCATGCAAAGAAATAAGCCAGAAGTGTTACTTGATCTTTTTACAAATGAAAACACTTTAGCTGTATGTCTAGAAAAGGGTAAATCAATTCAGGATCTTAACAATTACTATTTAAATGCGTATAAAGAAAAGGCAAAACCTCTTTACATAAAGTATGCCGAACACAAGATACCCACATACAACTCTACTTTTTTACAAAATGATATTGCGAGTATGTTAGCCGATAGGGACCTGGGGGTAGCGATAGCTTTTTCAATAAAAGAAAATAGTGTTCGAATGAGCGTTCGTTCGATAAGAGATTCAAAGGTATCTGCACTTGAAGTTGCAAAAAGTTTTGGTGGTGGCGGACACAGAAATGCAGCCGGTTGTGAGGTTGATTTTAGCACATTTACTCAGCTAATATATAAATGAAAACAAAATGAATTTAGAAAAACCATTTCAAGGTGAAAATCTTGTACAAGAGGGAACGGTTGAGTATTCTCGTCTACACCATCCTGTGCTTTGGGAGATGATAGATTCTGTGTGCAGTATTTCTGATTGCAAGGGGTCAGTCTTAGAAGTGTTGGCTATGGAAACATACCAATCACTACCCTTTGATACAGGTGTTGTATTTAAAGAGTGGCAGGAAGATGGTGTTTTTGAAGAAAAAACAAAATATTTACAAGAAGTAATTAAGGGATTTTTAAATAATCCGACAAAAGAAAATGTGCGTTTAATTACTAAAGCTTTAGGGTAATATTTGAACTGTAGGTGTGGGCGGTGAGGGATTTGAACCCCCGACCTTTTCGGTGTAAACGAATTGCTCTACCAACTGAGCTAACCGCCCGTTCGGAATACAGTAACGTATTTTACTCTTTTACGCAATTGTACGATACTACCTCTATGAATTTGTCAAAAACCATTGGGATAATTATGGACGGCAATAGACGCTTTGCAAAGCAAAAAGGCTTGGCTACGAAAGAAGGGCACGAAGCTGGTGCGCGTAAACTTAAAGAAGTTCTTGAATGGATCAAACCTACTTCTATAGAGAATGTTATTTGTTACGCATTTTCAACAGAGAATTGGAAACGTTCGGAAGAAGAGGTTCAGGGACTTATGAACTTGGTTGCAAAAATTTTGGCAGATAAAGAGCTACTTTCTGGCGGGTATGCTCTCTCAGTGATTGGAGAAAAAGAAAAGTTACCAATGACTGTCCGGACTGCAATTTCTTTTGCTGAAAACACAACAAAACATTTTGATAAAAAACTTTTCATCGCACTTTCTTATGGTGGACGGGCAGAACTTGTACGCGCCTGCAACAATCTCGTAGAAAAAGGCAAAACATCTATAACTGAAGAAGATATTCAAAGCGAACTCTATACAAAAGACATTCCTGATCCAGATCTTATTATCCGCACCGGTGGTCGTCACTCGCTTTCTAACTTTCTTGTTTGGCAATCTGCCTACGCAGAACTATATGTAACAGACACATTATGGCCAGATCTAACCAAAGAAGAGTTGTTGGGCTTATTTGAACGATTCTCCGTCGCAACTCGCAAGATGGGTGCATAAAGGCTATAGTGTCCCTATGAAGAAAGTGGCTATCAAAAAACTATACGAAGACGAGCATGTGGTGGTGATTTCAAAACCAGCCGGGCTTATGGTGCATCCAGATGGACGAAGTCGGGAAACGACTGTTGTTAGTTGGGTGAAAAGAAATTATCCAGAAATAAAGGATATTGGGGAGGTATTTCATTTTGAAGAAGGTAAAAAGAAAAAGGAAATTGCACGTCCAGGCATTGTGCATCGTTTGGATAAAGACACTTCAGGGGTGCTGCTCATTTGTAAAACAGAAGAAGGGTTTCGAAAATTAAAAGCGCAATTTAAAAATCATACTGTTAAGAAGGTCTATCGAGCGCTCGTGTGGGGACACATCAAACAAGACACGGGAATTATTGATGCGCCGATTGCCCGAAGCAAAAGCGACTTCCGTGCACGTACGGTGCCGAATCATTTTGATGAAGACTCCCGAGGTACTGAACGAGAAGCTATTACGCGCTACAAAGTGCTTGGGAAATTCTTTTTAGGAAATAAAGATAAAAAAATGCCAGTAACTTATGTGGAGCTTTTGCCGCTTACTGGGCGTACCCATCAGCTCCGTGTTCACTGTAAGACCATGCGTCACCCCATGATCGACGATAAGCTCTATGGACCAGAGGATAAGTCAGAAGTTCTTGGGAGAACAGCTCTCCACGCCTTCCGGCTTACCTTTGTTTCTCCAAAAGCAGGGCTACAAACGGTAGAATGTCCGCTTCCGGAAGACTTCACAAAAACCCTTGCGAAGCTTACGAAAGTGTGATATTTTCTATACTCATGAAGACATCTATTCAACTTTCACCAGTGGATATCGAAGCGCGCAAGAAACTTGAGTTTAGCTCAGGTGACACAGTGCGCGTGTGGACAAAAATTGCTGACGAAAAAAACAAAGGAAAATTCCGTCTCCAGGCGTTTGAAGGAATGGTACTTGCTCGTAAACACGGCACTCAAGCAGGAGCTACTTTCACTGTTCGAAAGGTAGCAAGTGGTGTAGGTGTTGAACGTATCTTCCCACTCTTTTCTCCAATGGTTGATTCTATTGAACTCACTAAGAAAGCTCAGGCTCGTCGATCAAAACTCTACTATGTTCGAGACAAAGCGGTAAAAGATATTCGTCGCAAGATGAAATCGCAAGTTGTTCGAAAGGTAAAATCTGGTACAACAACTGCAGAAATTGCCGAGACAGCAGTAGAAGCAGAAGAATAATAAAAACAAAAGCCACAGCAATGTGGTTTTTGTTTTGTGGTATTATTTAGGTATGAATTTAGAAGGAGCAAAGGATTACCATGGAGTGTTTCCTGAAAATACATTCAGAACACACATTGGTTCCAGTGAGATTATCAAAACCCTTGAAGGGCTTATCCAAAACAAGAGAGCTCAATTATCGAGTGAAGAATTAGCTCTCTTTGAGCAGGCAATAAAACAAGCAAATGATGAATTAGGTGAAAGGCTTCGCGCAAATGATATAACCGCACAGCAAAAGTACCAGTTGCGAATTCGCGAGCTTTGCGAATAAGTTCTTTCTTGTCTCACCTGAGTTTTTGAGCTAGAATGCACCCACAGTTAAATATATGCTCAGGTGGCGAAACTGGTAGACGCACTACCTTGAGGTGGTAGCGCCCGCAAGGGCATGGAAGTTCAAGTCTTCTCCTGAGCACAAAAGCCTTTAAAAATCTCCGACTACTCGGAGATTTTAGCTTTTGTGCAGCGGAGCGCGACTGGCGCGAGCTGGGTGAGAAATGTGTCGAAACACATTTCGCAAGACCTTTTCAGGTTGCAGCGAGTGAACAACGAAGCGAAATCGAAAAGGTGTACAGATTCTGTAAGAATCGAGGAAATTTTCGGAGCGACGGCGAGAAAATATCTGTGACCAAATGTTAAGAAAACCCTTTTAGGTCGCGAGCATTTTCAGCAGAAAATGACTTGTGACCAAAACGTAAACAATTCCCGCTTTTAGGCTTTTGTGTTAGCATACAAAAACGAATAAAGAAGGGTTTAGCCTTTGTATTCAGGATGGTGTCTATGGTGTAACGGTTAACACAGAGGCTTGTGGAGCCTTTAATTCGGGTTCGATTCCCGATAGACACCCAAAAATGAACGAAGTGATTTTTTTGGCGTGTCTAAACAAACAAATAGTTTTGTTTGTGTTTAGGAATTGAAAAGTCTGAATATATCGCACGGAACGTAGTGAGTACGATTTGAAGACTATACTGTTCCTGTAAGGAAAGATTCCCGATAGACACCCAAGTTAGTTTTCTGCTTCAAAAAATGTTTTACTGCTACTAGTGAAGAAATTCTTATGGCATTATAAACGAGCAAAGCGCGACGGATACGGACTACTTTTTTTGTGGCGAGCATTTTTGCATTTCACACACATCTCCTCTTTCATTATTTTTGAGCGCAAAGGTGTAAAACTGTATTGCCACAACGATCCGTTTTCTTTTTGGCTATGGAATCACAAAGATGAACTTCGTGAGGACGAACTTTTTTTTGAACGGTTTCTGCGGGAAGGGGATACAGTGATTGATGCTGGAGCAAACATTGGGCTACTTACGCTTCGTGCGGCAAAAATAGTTGGAGTGCGAGGTAAGGTAATCTCGATAGAGCCTCACCCAGAAACATTTCGTTGGCTTAAGAAAAACACACTTTTGAACCGATTTTTAAACATACAATTTTTTAATATTGCCGTCGGACATAAACAACAACTTGTTTCATTTACTGATTTTAAAATTAAAGACATAAACAAAATATCAGAAAAAGAGGGAACACTTAAACTCCCATTAACGACTCTAGACACGTTGTGTAGTGATGTGTCACGCTGCATGCTTCTTAAAATTGACGTAGAGGGATTTGAATTACCAGCACTCTTTGGCGCCGAGGAACTTCTTAAAAAAACTGATGTTGTTATGTTTGAAAGTTCGCCGCGGAATTTCGCTCTTCAGAATTATTCTCTGCAAGACATTTTTAGGTATCTGGAATTGCAAGGCTTTTCCGTGTTCAAAATACGTCCTGATTTCACAACAGAACACACGGCATCAAACTATGAGACCGTTGTAAAATATGAAAATCTCTTTGCTACCAAAGATCTAGTTTTTTTAGAAAAAAGACTTAATGGGTAAGATGGTATAATAAAAGTATGAGAAATTTAATCATAGGCATAACACTTGCTTTAATCGCGATTGTAATCGGAATCGGAATGTCGACAGGGAAATTAAAAATCCCCGGAATGGACGTTTCGGATACCCAGACACCTGTAACTTCTACAAGCACACAGATTTCAGCTATCTCGGAGAAAAAAGTTGATGAGCAAAAAGGAAAGGTTCTTTACACACTTGTAACTCCAGTGATTACAGATGCCCTTATCCTGCAAAAAAATATTGATGACTATGTTGATGGATTTAAGAAAGGTATTGTAAAAGCTGCCGAAGAAATTGATTTTGAAGGAGCATCAAGTAATTACTCACTCAATATAAGTTATGAAGTCATTCGTAATGACGAAAAGATAATTGCAATCAGAATGTCAGCATCCGAGTATACTGGTGGAGCTCACGGAAATCCAAGTTTCGCATTCTTTATGTATGACGTAGGGGCGAAGCGGATGATTGGAGAAGAAGAAGTGTTTGTGAATAAAAAAGATCTCACACTTCTGAATCTTGTTGCAAACGCGCTTATCAAAAAACCACAGTATAGTTTTGAAGACGGAGGAGTAACAAAAAGTATGTTTTTTGATGTTGATCAAAACAGACCGACTTTCATAGCAAATCTAAGCACGGGTGGAAATATTGCTCTTTCTAAAAATGGTGTTTTGTTTAAGTATGGAGCATATGCAATTGGTCCATATGTACTCGGGGAACCAGAGATAGAAATGCCACTTGCTCAAATTGAAGTGTTTCTTACATCTTACGCCAAAACTTTTTTCAAATAATTTGTGACGTTTCTCCAAGCGCTGATACTTGGCATAGTCGAAGGTTTCACTGAATTTTTGCCGGTGTCTTCTACCGCACATCTTTTACTTGCAGAAAAGGTAATGGGGCTCGTACTTGATGAAAGAATGGTTACGTTTACTATTGCAGTGCAACTCGGGTCTATTGCAGCTGCGGCGATACTGTATGCCCGACAGTTTTTATCTGTTCGAAAAGTATCTGTTCTTATACTTGCCTTACTACCAACGATCATTGTTGGGGTTTTTGTATATCCGTACATAAAGACACTTTTTACTCACGTACTTCTTATTATTCCGTGGACGCTTATTATTGGTGGAATTTTAATGCTTGTTGGGGAACGCAAATATTCAAAAAAAGGATCTGTAGAAGAACGAGAACTTACCTTCAAAGAAAAACTGATTCTTGGTTGCGCTCAAATCATTGCCCTTGTTCCAGGGGTATCACGTTCCGCAGCAATGATTGTTACAGGTCTTTTTGCTCGTTTTCCGCGTAGGGCAGTAACTTCGTTTACATTTATTTTAGCCGTACCGACTATGTTTTCAGCAACGGTGTATGACGTGTACAAATCACATATTCCATCTGAGTCTATTTTGAGTATTCCATTTGTAACTGGTTTTGTAACAGCGTTTTTAGTTGCTCTTGTATCTATTCGACTCATGTTGTTTTTGGTTCGCACCTATACTTTTGTGCCTTTTGCTTGGTACCGTATTTTTCTTGGCCTCTCAATCGCTCTCTTTGTATACCTGTAGGAATTCTGTATACTTACTGTATATATATGAAAGCATTTCTTCGTACATACGGACTCATTCTAGTAGTTATTCTTGGTATCATAATTGGAGGATATTGGTACCTACAAAATCGTACCTTGCAAGGTATTGCGGAATTAGACGCTACGCAGGTTGCGGAATTGGTAAAGGTTGTTGGAAAACATGTGGTACTCCCAGAGCCTCTTGATGTAAGTAAGGTGCAAGTTGCTGGAGTGCAAGATGCTGAGAAATTAATGCAGGTGAGTCAGTTTTTTAAAGACGCTCAAAATGGCGATCAACTTCTTATCTTCCCAACAAAACTTGTCCTTTTCCGACCATCAGAAAACAAAATCGTAAACATCAGTGCTCCGAGCGGTGTACAGGATACTTCAGAAAGTGTTCCTGATATCACGAAAATAAATACAGGAGAGCAGCCTACGGAACAAAAAGTTGTTTCAAGAACACTTACTGTTGAAATCAGAAACGGAAGTGGAAAAACAGGTCTCGCGGGAGTTGTAAAAGGAAAATTTGCAACATTCCCACAACTAAGTGTTTCAAAGACAGGCAATGCGGCTAAGGACTCATACGAAACAACAGTGATTGTAAATAAAGAAAACTTTATGCTTCCTGATATTTCTACTGCAATCAAAGGATCTTCTCAAGCAAATCTTCCTGAAGGAGAAAAAGAAACAACAGCTGATATTTTGATTATTCTCGGTAAAGATGCTCAATAATTCTGTATGCGAGAAAATTCCTCGCCGTGGATTTATCAATTGAATCATGAACGTCCGACTCAAAAAATTACAGAGGACGTGGTAACAGATGTTGTTATTGTGGGTGGTGGCATTGCTGGTATTGCAACCGCGTTTTTCATACTCAAATATACCAACAAAAAAGTTGTACTTTGTGAGCGTTCAAAAATAGGTCATGGTGCAACAGGGCACAATGCCGGGCAAATCGTAAGTTACTTCGAGCGACCATTTAAAGATTTAGTGAGTGAATTTGGCCTTGCGCTTGCCATAGAAGGACAGAGAGATGTCGAAAATGCTTGGCAACTTTTAGATGAGATGTATACAGACGCATCGCTTAATGTACCGGTGTCGCGCTTTGAGGGACACATGGGGATACGAACAAAAGAACAACTTATTTCGTATCTCGAAGATATGAAGCTCCGCGTACAAGGAGGTTTAAGTAAGGAGAACATGCGGATCGCAATCGAGCTCAGCGATGTGTATCAAGATGTTTTGAAAGACTATAAAAATTTATACGAGTTTGTTCCTCATGTCGAAATTCTCGAGCTCTTAGAAACAGAAAATAAAGATTTTATTGCAAGCCTGTCGTTTTCAAAAGGGGTTACTAACAGCGCGCTTTTTGTACAGGAAATGGCCCTTTACCTACTAGAAACACATAAAGAAAGATTTTCTCTTTTTGAACACACAAATGTTTCAAAGGTTGTATTACATGGAACAGGGGTAGTGCTTGATACTGGTTTGCATACCATTTCTGCAGAAAAGATACTGCTTTGCACAAATGGCTTTGAAAGCTTCTCTATCTTTAGTAAAGAGGGTTTAGAACTAAACAAAAAATTCCATGCACGGGTGTATAGCCAGATTGCATATATGTCTGGCTATACCGAAAATCTCACACATCCACCAACAGCGATAAGTTATCTGGAAGGGGATGTTCCTGGTGCAGAAGCTGAGTATAACTACCTTACTCGAAGACCATTTGAGATTGAGAAAGACATAAAGCACAATCTCGTATGTGTAGGCGGGCCGACATCTCCGCTCTATAACGAAGTCACGTACACTGAAAGTGACGAATACCCAGAGCACGCTATAGAAGAACTAGATACTTTTTTACGTTCTACCTATAAACACGTAGAAAATAAAAGCCCAGAATATAAATTTACATGGCATGGACTCATGGGATATACCAAAAATTATGTACGCATGATTGGTCCGGACCCAGGTCATCCAGAACTTTTGTATAATCTAGGGTGTAATGGTATCGGCATCTTGCCATCTATATGTGGGGGGAAAAAAATAAGCGACATGCTTGCGGGGAAAAAGATGGAACCCTCAATATTCGATATTCATGATTAAATATCTATGTCATTTTTCGCAGTAATTTTTCAAAGCGAAAACGCGATTTTGTTAGCCGCCCTTCTTTTTATTTTTTTCGGCAGGTCCTTTTTTAGAATTTTTTTACCAAAGCGTATTTATTTTATCCGTCATGGAGAAACTATTCTTAATAAGGCACATATCCGCCAGGATAGCATTGGGGGATTAAGTGATGAGGGAAAAAAACAGGCACAAGAAACAGGAATACGTCTTTCAAAAATGCACATACAGCATATGTACATAAGTCCATATGAGCGAACTGCTGAAACTGCGGGAATTATAAATAATTTTGTTCACACACCTTTCACACTCACACCACTGCTCGCTGAGCGTCGAAACCCATCGGAAATTATTGGCAAAAAGTATGACGACCTTGCGGTAGAGAAGATAGTGAATCAAATTGATCTTAGTAATCACGACGCAGAGTATCGATATTCAGATGAAGAAAATTTTGCCGATTTGCAAAATCGTGCAAAAAAGCTTCTCAAGTATCTTGCCTTCCGCCCATACACAACAATCCTATGTGTCACACATGGTATTTTTCTTAAAATGGTTTTGGCACACATTGTCTATGGCGAAAAGCTTACTCCTCTTATCCATGCGACACTCACATATTTAACCACCGTTGATAATGCAGGTATTACATTAGTGAAATACAACCCATGGAATGCATTTCTTGGTAAAAAAACGTGGAGCATTGTTGTTTTTAATGACACGACGCAGATTTAGATCCTTGTAATAGTGTGTAGATAGTGTATTAAACATCTCTGGTTTCTAAAATTTTTGATATAGTAAATGTATATGAAACCAGTTATTCCTCTCACACTCATTGCTTTTTGTTTGACTTTGGTTGTAGGGACACTCACATCTCCGTTTAATACGACGGTTCAAGTGGGAGCGGTTGCCTTTTCGACTGACAGCGGAACACGAGAAATTGCTCGTGATGGCGCACTTGCTAATGTTATTTCTTTTAAACAATCGACCATACAAACAAAGGAGGGTGATCGAGTGAAAGTAATTTTGACTTCTTCGGGACCAATTCAGGAAACCACTAGAGTAAAAGTAAAAATAATAGGAGGTACAGCAAAAAATGGTGTCGACTATCGCTTGTCTCCCGCACAAACAATTACCTTTTACAAAGGTGGATTACGTGAGAAATCTTTTTTAATCCCAACCTTAACAGACAAGATTAATGAGCAATCAGAAACCATTATCCTTTCTTTGTATTCCTCAACAGATCAATCTCTTGATAAAAAGACAACGATTAATATTGGTAATGGTGCTGTTTCTCCAACAACGCCACCAAGTACGGGTGCAAGTGCTGTAGCGCAGCAAGTTAATCTGAACGCTATCCCTACAGACACATCTTTAGACACAAACGGCTGGCCAAAATATCTAAAGGTTCCTGCGACATGTGCTAAGCCAATCGCTGGAAAGAGATATATTTTTGAACCTCGCTTTGGCCGACACCCAACAGATAATTTTTCAGATAAATTTGTTGCCCCACTTCTTACTTCTGGTTTTGGTGGTAGTAGTGGAGAATTTGTTATAAACAAAACTTCTGATGAAGTATTTGCAATTCCTTTCTATGCACCATATCTTGCGAGTGTCAGTGAAACAGTAAAGCTAAAAGCTGATATGGCCCGACTCGGAGATATTGCTATGGGCAATGCTACGCAGTATTGGGCACCGCATGCTGCTTATGGAAATGAGATACAGATGAGCATTTCAAAGTGTCCAGGGGGCGAAAATCCTATTGTAAGCACAGGTGCAGGAGGGTATGGCACATTAGTCACTGGCATCACTGTTGATGGAGAAAAAACACGAACAGCAAACGGCGGTAATTTAAACCAGGGTGGTTATTATTTTTTAAACATCTCCGGACCGTGTGAACGAGATTTTTCGGATCCAACCTATACTACTGGCATATACGCACGAAATGGAAAACCTTTATGTGCGAGCATTACACAATCATATGGTTCCTATAGTGCTACATCTATCCCACCGTACACTGGCCCAGCTCTTTCTAAAGGTCCATACCCAATAAACTATAATTATAAAATAGTGTCTGCGAGTGCACCTAATAGCTATCCAGGTAACGAGGCAATGCGATGGCGATGTTTTGATGTTACAGGAAAGGGTCCTGAAATGCGTTATGAAATAACAAGTAGGGGATGGACAGAGCCAAATAAACCCTCCTACTCAAATTATGTTTGTGCAGCTTATGGAAGCACAGAATCTCGCCCAGCTTCTTTTGAGGATGTGCCAGTCTATAGGGTTTGTGCCAAACATTCAGTGGGATATACTCGGACTTCTCGCGTGAGTCTATTTAGTATTCCACTTCAGCACATAGACACTTGTCAGTTTGATACAGTAAAAGGTGTGTATTATTGGAAAACAACAACTGCATCAAACAGTACGCTCCAACTTCTCGACCAAGCAACTCCAATAGGTGCGTTTAACTTCACCACTGCCTGGAACAGCACTCCAGGAACTGTTGAGTACAAAGACGCAAGTGGAACACTCATCAAGTCAGAACGTTTCCATTAATTTTTTCAGTTACAGATAAAAAGTTTGATACACTGTATTCATGCGTGATCATTTCTCTTCATTCGAATATGAAGATTCTAAAAAGGTGCGAGAAAAGTACAGCACTGATGCGAGTATCTTTAAAGTGGAACCAGAAGGAGTGCTTTTCCCAAAGTCAGCCATTGATATTTCAAGAATTATAAAAACTCTGTTCGAACAGAATGAGCAAACATCACTTACGGTGCGTGCTGCTGGTACATGTATGTCAGGCGGACCACTCAACGAAGGTTTAATTGTTGATATTACCAAGTACATGAATGCAGTTATTGGTTTGGACCTAAAGCATAAAACTATAACAGTGGAGAGTGGGGCAATGTACAAAGATGTTGAAGAAGCATCCGCGATGCACGGACTCATGTTCCCGCCATATACATCATCAAAAGACGTTTGTGTGATTGGGGGAATGATTGGTAACAATGCATCAGGCGAACTTTCAGTACGTTATGGTGCAACTATCGATTGGGTCCATAGCCTTGATGTTGTTTTAGCCGACGGAAATCTCTATACGTTCAAAGAACTCACTAAAGATGAGTGGTTTGAAAAACAAAAGCAAGAAACTTTTGAAGGTAAAATATACAGAAAAGTTGCTCACATGCTCGATGCCTGCCATTTTTTATTTGAGACGAATGTTCCAAAAGTTTCAAAGAACGCGGCTGGTTACCAGCTTTGGAAAATTTATAATCCAAAGACAAATACGTATAATCTTTCTCGGCTGTTTGTAGCCGCTCAAGGCACGCTTGGCATTATTGCTAATGCAACTTTGAAACTTACCGAGACGCCTCGGCATCGTCGTTTGGTTGTATGTCCTCTCACTGATCTTTCTGTGCTTGGTAACGTGCTCCACGCGCTTAAAGCAGCAAGTCCAGAAAGTATTGAAACATACGATACGCATACATATACACTTGCAAAAACATACCATCAAAAAGAAGCCGAGCTTGTGTCTTTTGTTTCTGATCATGCGCTCCTGACGCTTTTTGTTCAAGTAGCTGAAGATACTGATGAGGGTACCCACACTAAACAAAATGAAATCGTAGAGATTCTCCGCTTACACAAGCTCACCCCATATATTCCAGAAAATCAAGAAACAGTTGAAGCTTTTTTTACTATTCGTCGAGCAAGTTTTCGAATGTTGATGGCTTTAAAAAGTTCACAAAGTCGTGTTGCACCCTGTATTGAAGACACTATCGTCCCTGTGGAACGTTACGGAGAATTTCTCACTCAACTCAAACCTATTTTAGATGATTACATACTCACCTATACCTATGCGGGGCACATTGGTGATGGCAGTATTCGTTTAATACCGTTGGCAGATTTTTCTGATCCAAAAACTCCAGAGATGCTCATGGAACTTTCACACCGTGTCTATGACCTTGTAATCGAGCTCGGTGGCTCAATTAGTGTCGACCACAACGACGGACTTCTCCGAACGCACTACTTGGAAAAACAATACGGTAAAGAATTAGTGGAAATATTTAAAGATATAAAAACTTTTTTTGATCCTCAGAATATTTTTAATCCAGGTAAGAAAGTACCGACTGAGAAACAGGGGACAGAGTTGTACGCAAAAAAGCATATACATAAGAAAAACGGATAGGTACTTGACTTACTATGTATAAATGTGGTTTAAAGTTAAAAGCTCTTTAAACAAAGTTTATTAGTTTGCCATAGCTTTAAGTGTTTATCTTTGAACTTTTAAAGCTATGGCAAACTAGAGATCACAACGATCAAAGGCGACTAGCATAAGGAGCAACGCCATGTCCAAAGACATGACCCTGCAACAAATCGACAAAGCAGTAGGAAACTACCGGGCAATGCTGGTGAAGCATACCGACAGCTTTCCAGCCGATGCTGTTCAATCAGTACTTGGAGATCGCAACTTCGCTGCAGAGCAGTTCAGACTCTTCCGTGCGCGAGTCGAGGCTTGCTCAGGCATCATCATCCGCGACTTCACCGTTGACCTCAATCTCGTGGGCATGCGAGCAATCAGTGCGACTGGTTGCGTGAAGCATGTGAATGAGCACGTAGCGGAAACCATGCCCCGCGCAACTGTCTCTGAGGGCAAGTTGTATTTCTTCCAAATCGGTCGTGCCACACCGGCTGATAAAGTGGAAGCTGGGTACGCCAAACGCGGACTGATCCCCGTTGATCCACACACGCTGTGTGCCTTCAATGCAGCCAACCAAGAATTTGCCGATACCCACCACAACGGCACCCAATGGAAAGATGAGAACGCCAACATCTGCCGTATGGGTTTCGGTAGGTGGAGCGGCATGCGCCGCGTGTACGTCGGCCGGAACGGCTATGGCTGGGACGACGGCTGGTGGTTCGCCGGTGTCAGCAAGTAAGCTCTTTGGACTGAGGCCTCAGGACTTTTGTTCCTTAGGCCTTTGTCAAAAAAAGTTGGAAGAATAGCTATAAACTTCCATACCTCCGCTGCGTCTTGCAACGGAGTTTTTATTTTTGTAGTCACACAGTACCCATCAAACCGTTACAAGAGGTATATACTATATTAATATGGACACAACCGAAAAAAACAAACAATTCTTATTTAAGATGGGTGGATGGCTTTTAGTGGTTCTCACCATACTTGCACTTGCAGGAGTTATCTCGCTTGCAAAGGGATGGCGATTCATTGGAGCTGGGCTTAATGCAACAAACATTATTTCAGTGAGCGCTGAGGCGTCACTTGATGCAAAGCCAACAGGTGGAACGATTTCTTTCACGCAACGTAATGATGCAAAGACAGCAAAAGAAGCAGAAGACTTACGAAATGTTGTTGTGGCAAAAGCACTCGCTGCAATCAAAAAGATTGGTATTGAAGACAAAGACATAAACACAACCTCAATCAATCGAAGTGAAAAGTATGACTACAACACTCGTCCATGTTCAGGTGGTTACTGTCCAAGCACGCCAACAGTTGTTGGGTATGACGCATACCAGAGCGTAACTATTAAAGTTCGTAATACTGAAAATCTTTCTAAAGTGATTGACGCGCTTCGTGATGCTGGGGTTACACAAGTAGATGGCCCACAACTTGGTTTCCAAGATGAAGAACTCGAGACGCTTCAAGCACAAGCTCGAAAAGAAGCTATTAAGAAGGCTCGTGCAAAAGCAGATGTTCTTGCTGATCAGCTCGGTGTAGAAATTGTTCGAGTGGTTTCTTTCTCTGAGGGTGGTGATCGAGGATATATGCCATATATGGCAATGAAGGCAATGGATAGTGTGGGAGGAGAAGCAGCTGCGCCAGCAGTACTTCCTATTGGTGACTCAAAAATCTCTTCTTCGGTGACTATTACCTACGAGATAAAGTAATTTTTCTTTAAAAGCGTTTTTACAAAGACCCCTTTCAAAAAAGGGGTCTTTGCGTTAGGATAGGGGGTATGTGGAAAACAAAAATAGGTAGTATTTTACTTGTCGTAGCCGCTTTCGGTGTGGGCTGGTTTGTAGCCGGAAGTGAACCAAAGCTTGCTTCGTTTATAGAAGGGAGTTCCTTAAAGGGTGCATTTCCAACTTCAACAGTTGCGAGTTTGCGACAGACGTATCCGTTTCGTCTCGGACTTGATTTAGCTGGTGGATCGCGACTTGTCTTTCGAGCTGATGTCTCTAAAACAGAGCCAGGTGAAGTAAGTGAGGCGATGGCATCACTTCGAGACGTAATCGAACGACGTATTAATATTCTTGGAGTTTCAGAACCAGTTGTTACAACAGAAAAATCTTTTACTGGAAATGAATACCGTCTCGTTGTTGAACTTCCTGGAGTAACAAATCTTGATGAGGCAGCGCGTGTGATTGGAGAGACACCGCTTCTTGAATTTAAGACTGTTCGTCCTGACGGTCCAGAAAAAGACAAAATTATTAAGGCTCGAAAGGACTTTGCAGACTCAATGGCAAATGGCCAGGGGCAAGTTGTTATTACTCCTGAATCTCAAATGGATCCAGACTTTGTCGACACTCCTTTAGGTGGAGGGCAGCTTTCTAAAGCAATGCTTCAGTTTGACCCAACAACTCGTAAACCAATCATCTCGCTCCAGTTTAATGATGAAGGTGCAAAACTTTTTGAGCAAATCACTGAAGCAAATGTTGGCAAGCCCGTTGCTATTTTCCTCGACGGCGCAGCGCTTTCTATTCCAACCGTACAGCAAAAAATTACTGGCGGACAGGCAGTTATTACAGGCGAGTTTACTCCAGCTGAAGCACGAGAGCTTGTTGGTCGTTTGAATTCAGGTGCGCTTCCATTGAAAGTTGAACTTATTGGCTCTCAAGTAGTAGGAGCAACTCTTGGAATTGACTCCGTAGAAAAAGGTGTAAAAGCGGCTTCGTATGGATTCCTTCTTATCGCTATTTTCCTTATTCTTTGGTATCGCCTTCCGGGAGTTTTGGCAGTTGTTGCACTTTCAGCATATGTAGTGCTCATGCTTGCGTTCTTTAAACTTATTCCTGTAGTGCTCACCGCTGCCGGTATTGCAGGCTTCATTATTTCGATGGGACTCGCGGTGGATGCGAATGTTCTTATCTTTGAACGTATGAAAGAAGAAATGCGAACAGGTAAAAATATTAAAGAAGCAGTTGCGCTTGGAATTTCTCGCGCATGGTCTTCTATTCGAGATTCAAATATCGCATCGCTCATTTCAGCTACAATTCTTTTCTGGCTTGGATCATCGGTAGTTAAAGGATTTGCACTTACTCTCGGGCTTGGAGTACTCACGAGTCTTTTCACGGCGATTGTGATTACTCGCATTTTCCTTCTTGCTGTTTCTGGCAAGCAAAATGGTCGCATCGCTCGCTTCCTCTTTGCGAATGGGTTTAGCAAAGGAAACTAATCGTATAAAATAGTATGTTTATCATCAAAAATAAAATTTTCTTTCTCACATTCTCAGCCCTTCTTGTTGCGGCATCACTTGGAGTACTTGTAACCCTTGGTTTAAAGCCAGGTATTGAGTTTAAGGGTGGGGCAATTGTGGTAGCGCAATATACAAATGCTGTGCCAGAACTTGAGCAGATTAAAAACCAAGCAAAAAATCTTGGACTTGGCGACGTGACTGTTCAGGCATCAGGTGAAAAAGAAGTGATTGTAAAAACACGAACTCTGGTAGAGAGTGATCGACCTGTCCTTTCACAGACGTTGAGTATTGCTGGAGCTTTTCCGTATACTGAAAAGAGCTTCAGTGCCATTGGACCTTCGATTAGTAAAGAGCTTACAACAAAATCAATTCTTGCAGTGATTCTTGTATCGCTCGCAATTATTATCTTCATCACTTTTGCTTTCCGAAGAGTTTCAAAGCCAGTGGCTTCATGGAAATATGGACTCATTACTATTGCAACACTTTTGCATGACATCATTGTTCCTGCAGGGCTCTATGCATATTTGGGCTATGCATATGGTGCAGAAGTGGACACACTTTTTGTTGTAGCACTCCTTACTATTCTCGGTATTTCTATCTCAGATACAATTGTAATCTTTGACCGTATTCGAGAAAACTTGAGTAAGAAAATCTCACAGAGTTTTGAAGAAGTGGTGGGGACGAGTCTCTCGCAGAGTTTTGTGCGGTCTATGAGTACATCTCTTACGGTAATCATCGTACTTTTAGCGCTCTTCTTCTTTGGCCCAGAGCCGACAAAGTGGTTTGCGCTCACTCTTGTGACAGGAATGATTGTGGGAACATATTCATCAATTTTCGTGGCATCTCCTTTACTTACCTTGGTTGAAAAGTGGCAAACGGCTAAGAAATAAAGCTTTCTCTCACTCAAATAAAAATCTCTTACCAAAATAAGAGATTTTTATTTGAGTGAATGTACTTTGACACATAATATAAATATGTGAGATAGTGCATAAAGTCAAGGTTCTTTATCAAAGTCTGTCACAGCCTTAAGTGTTTACAAATGTTGAATATTTAAAGTTGTGTCAGACTAAATTTCTAAAACGATGGAGAAGACCATGCTTAAGCGACATACAGAGCAAGATGTCATTACAATCGAACGTTCCGAACCTTTCAGCCCATCTACTTTTGAGGGCCGTGACTTGTCTATCGGTGAGCAAGACGAACGGTCGCTGGTACTTTCTGAAGTGGATCGGAGAATGATCTTTCCTCTGGGAATAGTGAGCCTCGCTGAAAGGTCTGCTAGGGGGGAAGATGTGCTAAAACGGCTCAAATCCAAAAAGCACATTCGTCTAGACGCCAAGATTGGGGAGGTACTCTGGAAAGACTACGCGCTCAATAAGGAGAACAGTATCCTTGAGTGGTTACGTCTAAAGAAATTGATCAGATTTCTCCCTTTTATGGGAACTGTCCTGGAGGATCTGAATGGTCGTCGATTGGTATTCTGTTTGTTTTGGTGGGAAGCGGAATGGTCTAGTTCCTTTCGGTTTCTGGAAGACCAATGGAGCACCTTACAGCCACCGGTCTGCTTATTTGTGTCCAAGAGCTAGCATCTGAAAAGGCAGAATAAGCTTCTTGGTTTAAAACTCCGATGCGTCGCATCGGAGTTTTAATTGCCGTTTGGGCCTTCTTGTTGTATACTGACCCACATTAAACAAGCCTCTGTATGGGGGCTTTGTTTTTACAACACACACAATAATTTATGGAAGCACGAGAATATCCCCTAGAGAAAGTACGCAATTTCGGTATTATTGCGCACATCGACGCCGGAAAAACGACAACGTCTGAGCGTGTTCTCTATTACACTGGACAATCACACAAGATTGGTGAAGTTCATGATGGCGAGACAACAACCGACTGGATGGTACAAGAGCGAGAGCGAGGTATCACCATTACTGCCGCGGCTATTACCTGTTTCTGGAATCCAACCTACATGCCTGAAAAGGATGTAAGTAAGAAAGTTCGATTCAACGTGATCGACACCCCAGGACACATCGACTTTACTATTGAAGTAAAGCGTTCACTTCGCGTACTCGACGGTGCGGTGGTGGTATTCGACGGTGTAGCCGGTGTAGAGCCACAATCAGAAACAAACTGGCGTTATGCTGATGAGGGAAATGTTCCACGTGTGTGTTATATCAACAAACTCGACCGAATGGGCGCGTCATTCGACAAGTCCTTCCAAAGTATTCTTGACCGTTTGACTAAGAAAGCCGTGCGAATGCAAATTCCAATCGGAACAGAAGAAAACTTTTCTGCCATTATCGACTTGGTAAAAATGAAGGCGTACAAGTTTGAAGGGGAAATGGGAAAGCAGATTGTAGAAATGGAAATTCCTGCTGAATATCTAGAGCAAGCAACAAAGCTTCGTGGAGAAATGATCGAACGTATTGTAGAAATTGATGAAAACATGATGACTGCGTACCTCGATGGTAAGTCATTTACTGTTGAAGAATTGAAAGCAGCAGCGCGAAAAGCGGTTATTGCAAACGAACTCTTCCCAGTACTTTGTGGGTCATCACTCAAAAACAAAGGTGTACAGCTCGTGCTCGACGCGGTAGTAGACTACCTGCCATCACCACTTGATATTCCAAAACCAAAAGGTATTGATCCAGTAACAGGCGATGCAATTGAACGAGAAGTTTCAGATACAGCACCTCTTTCTGCACTTGCGTTCAAACTCCAATCTGACCCATTCGTAGGGCAGCTTACATTCGTACGTGTGTACTCAGGAATCCTTGAATCAGGAAGCTACATTTTCAACTCAACTAAAGACAAGAAAGAACGTATTGGGCGAATCATGCTTATGCAGGCAGACAAGCGTGAAGAAGTAAAACAACTCCATGCTGGAGAAATCGGTGCGGTAGTTGGTCTTAAAGACACTATTACTTCAGACACACTCTGTGATGAAAATAATCCTATTATTCTCGAACGAATTGTTATTCCAGAATCTGTAATCTCAATGCGAATTGAGCCAAAGACAAAGGCTGACCAAGAAAAAATGGGTATGGCACTTTCTCGTCTGGTAAGTGAAGACCCAACACTCCGTGTATCTACTGATCCAGAAACACTTGAAACTATCATTGCTGGTATGGGTGAACTTCACCTCGATATTATTATCGACCGAATGAAGCGCGAATTTAATGTAGAGGCAAACACAGGTAAACCGCAAGTTGCATACAAAGAAACAATTCAAGGATCATCTGAAGCAGAAGGAAAGCACGTGAAGCAGTCAGGAGGACGTGGACAATACGGACATGTACGTATTCGTATGAAGCCGCTTGATAGAACTGTGAAGGTTGAAGATCTTCCAAAGAACGTAAAACGATCTGAAGGATTTGAATTCATTAACAGTATTAAGGGTGGTGCTATTCCTCAAGAATTTATTCCAGCTGTAGAAAAAGGATTTAAAGAAGCTATGGACCGTGGTGTTTCAGCTGGATACAAAATGACAGACGTTTCAATCGAGCTCTACGACGGATCATTCCACGAAGTCGACTCATCAGAAATTGCCTTCAAACTTGCCGCTATTGAAGCGTTTAAAGAAGCTGCTCGCCGTGCGAAGCCAGTAATTCTCGAACCAATGATGCGAGTAGAAGTAGTAATTCCTGATAAGTTCTATGGTGACATCACCGGAAACCTTTCTTCAAAACGAGGACAGATTGAAGGTATGGAAGACCGAGGACTTAACAAAGCTATCAAGGCTTTGGTCCCACTCTCAGAAATGTTCGGCTATGCCACATCACTCCGTTCAATGACAGAAGGACGAGGAAACTTCACTATGGAATTTGCTCAGTACGATGTAGTGCCTTCAAGCATTGCAGCGACTATTGCAGAACAGAAGAAGTAATTTCTTTTCTCTCTATAATTAAACAAAACCCCACAAATTGTGGGGTTTTGTTTTTAAATAAAGAATATTGACATCTTTTAAAAATAATAGTACATTCTTTATCAATCCTCGATTGGGCGTCATGTGTTTCACTAGGTAACTGTTATCTGGTTAAAACACACAATCGAGAGCGTAGGTTACCCGTTCGCGCCAAAGCGGGGCCCGTAGGTGTTCGACGGGTAGCTGCCCCTTGAACACCGAAGCGAGGCATTCAGATTTGTTTGCCCAGGGAAGTGACCTCATATGTACAGTGCAGCGCTGTCTGAGGCGTTAACGCCGCTCACAAAAAACAATGTGAGCGGCTATTCTTTTGCCTTTTTATATACAGTGTGGTATCGTACTTCGACAGGTTACTATCCGTCCATTTATGCCTTTTCCTATCTTTTAGGGGCAGACATACATAGGGCGTGATATAGAATCTGTTTATAAAAAATAAATACACATAGTTTCTATGGCAAAAACGTCAGTTATTGCGCGTGCCAACAAGAAACCTAAGTTTGCTGTACGAGCAGTTAATCGCTGCTTTAAGTGCGGTCGGAAACGAGGGTATATGCGTGCGTTTGGCATCTGTCGACATTGCTTCCGCGATCTCGCGAACGAAGGAATGATCCCAGGTATCAAAAAGTCATCATGGTAAAAGCGTATGGATCAAATTAGTAATTTCTTAAATCAACTTAAACTTGCAGGGCGAGCTCATAAAGAGTTCATTCTCGTGCCGTTTTCGAAAGTGAAACTTGCAATTGCAAAGACACTACAGAAAGAAGGGTATGTAGCAGGTGTAGAAAAAGCGGAGGTTAAAGGCCATCCGTATATTCGAGTAAACATTCTTTACACCGGTAAAGATGCTCGAATCAACGATATCGAACGGGTATCACGGCTATCACAGCGAGTGTACTCTCCAGTTAAAAAACTTCGTCCGTACAAATATGGTAAAGGTATGACCGTTCTTACGACTCCAAAGGGTGTTATGAGCGATACTGAAGCCAAGAAAGAAATGGTCGGCGGCGAAGTATTATTTAGAATTTGGTAATACAATATATATGAGTAGAGTAGGAAAACAAATTCTTGAAATCCCAAATGGCGTAACAGTAACTATTACTGCAAGTAATGTTGTTGTGAAAGGACCAAAGGCAGAACTTACACGTCCTGTTATTGAAGCTATTGAAATTAAACAAGAAGGAAATACGGTTACATTTACACCGCGCCGCAATGACAAATTCACAAAGTCACTTTGGGGAACATATGCATCAGAAGTGAAGGCAATGCTCCAGGGTGTTATTACTCCATTTGAAAAAAAACTTCTCATTGAAGGAGTTGGATTTAAGTGGGAAGTAAAAGGAAAGGAGCTTCACATGGCACTTGGATTTTCACACCCAGTGGTGATGAATATTCCTGAAGGTGTTACTGTTACTGCAGACAAGCAGTCACTGACAATTGCAGGTGCAGATAAAGAGGCGGTTGGACTCTTTGCAAATAAAGTTCGTGGACATAAGAAACCTGAGCCGTACAAAGGAAAAGGTATTCGATATAGCACGGAAACAATCTTACGTAAGCAAGGTAAGAAAACAGCATAGTATATGAAAGAAACAAAGAAAAAAGTTCTCAAACGAGCACGACGTCACGCACGAATTCGAACAGAAATCGTGGGTACTGAGGCACGTCCACGACTTTCTGTTTTTCGTTCAAATAAATTTATCTACGCACAAGTTATTGATGATGCAAAAGGGGTAACACTCGCTGCGGCATCAGATGCAGGTCTTGATAAAGGAACAAAAGTAGAAAAAGCAAAAGCGGTAGGAAAGCTCGTTGCAGAAGCTGCAAAAAAGGCAAAAATTACTAAAGTAGTATTTGATCGAGGAGGATTCTTGTACAAAGGTCGTGTGCAAGCACTCGCAGATGGCGCCCGAGAGGGAGGTTTGGAATTCTAAAAAATATGACTGAACAAACAACACAAACAACAGAAGGTGGAGCTCCAGTAGTTCCTGTAGCACAAACAGCAGCACCTCGTCCTCCAATGGGTGGTTTTAGAGGAGCTCCTCGTCCAGGTGGTGCAGGCGGAACACGCCCTCCATTCCGACGTGGCGGCTTTTCAGGCGGTCCTCGTCGTCCAGGCGGTCCAGTAACTGCCGGTGGCCCACAAGGTCAAGGTGGTGCGCGTGGCGGCTTTAGATCAGGTGGCCCAGGTGGTCGCCCAGGTCAAGGTGGAGGAAGAAGCGGTGGAGGTCGTTTTCAAGAACGTCGCCCTTCAGAATTTGAGCAAAAGATGATTGATATTCGTCGTGTAACTCGTGTAGTTGCCGGTGGTCGTCGATTTAGTTTCTCAGTATCGCTTGTTGCTGGTGATCGCAATGGTCGCGTTGGATTTGGTATGGGAAAAGCTACCGACACATCACTTGCTATCGAAAAAGCATTCAAGCAGGCTCGTAAGAACATGCTCACACTCCGTCTTACAAAGACAAAATCTATTCGACATGACCTTTCAGCAAAATTTGGTAGCGCTTCAGTTACGATGATGCCAAACAAAGGTCGAGGTCTTATTGCGGGAAGTTCGGCTCGTGTTGTGCTTGCGTTTGCTGGTGTAAAAGATGTAACTGCAAAGTATCACTCTGGCACCAAGAACAAAATTAACAACGCAAAAGCTGCAATTGCCGCTCTTTCGCAAATTGCATACAGACATGGTGAAGCACCAGTGCGTAAGGTAGAATTAAAGACAGAAGGAGAGCAATAAAAATAGTATGGAAAAAAATACATTAAAACGCGCACACGCAAACAAAGCCCACACGCAAGTTGGTCGTGGTGGAAAGCGTGGAAAGACTTCAGGTCGTGGTGGCAAAGGTCAAACTGCTCGTGCAGGTAACAAACGTCGCCCAGCACTTCGCGATGCAATCAAAAAATTGCCAAAGTTGCGAGGACGTGGAATGAATACATTCAAGTCTATTCAGATAAAACCAGTTGTGGTGACACTTACTCAGATTGATGCAGTTGTATCAAATGGTGCAGAGATCACACGAAACTCACTCTTTGAAATGGGAATCGTTTCAAAAGTAAAAGGAAAAGTTCCGGGTGTTAAAATTCTTAGTACAGGAACAATCTCAAAGAAGGTAACGGTAAAGGGTATCCCTATGTCGAAATCTGCAAAAGAGGCGATTGAGAAAGCTGGTGGTACCGTACAATAATTATGTTCGCAAAATTACAATTCTTATTCACGGATCCTGGAATACGAGCACGGCTCCTTTTCGTGATCGGAGCATTTGTTGTATTTCGAGTTCTCGCTGCTATACCAATGCCAGGGATTGATGCTTTCCAATTACAACAGTTCTTGGAAAACAATCAGTTCTTCGGACTACTCAATATCCTTTCAGGAAGTGGACTTTCAACACTCTCTTTGGTGATGCTTGGTGTTGGTCCGTACATTACTGCGTCGATTATCTTCCAGCTTGCAACTGTTATTGTGCCAAAGCTTAAAGAGCTTCAGCAAGAAGGTGGCGAAGAGGGACGAAGAAAGATTACACAGTGGGGTCGGATTGTTACATTTCCACTTGCACTTATCCAAGGCTTCTCGCTTCTTCTTATTCTTGCACAACAAGGGGTTATTGACCCACTTTCAGGATTTAGTTTGGTGCTCGCGCTCCTTACGGTTGCGGCGGGAACATACCTTCTTATGTGGATTGGAGAAATGGTAAGTGAAAGAGGAATCGGAAACGGACTATCACTCATTATCTTTGCAGGTATCGTGGCGGTATTGCCACAACAAATAGCGCAGTACTTCTTTGCTTTCGATGCGTCGCAGGTTCCAACCTTGATTGCGTTTGTTGCCGTAGGGATCATTACTATCCTTGGTGTTGTGTACTTTACCGAAGCGGAACGACCTATTGCGGTGCAGTATGCGCGCCAGGCTCGTGGTGGAGCAACATATGGAAGTACGCAAACATATCTTCCTATTCGTGTGACACTTGCTGGAGTAATGCCTATTATCTTCGCACTTACGTTGTTCACCTTCCCGCAATTATTCGCTACCTTGTTAGCTACTTCTACAAACGGAATACTTGCAAGTATTGCAAGCGGTATCACAACATTCTTCCAAAACCAATGGCTCTATGGTGGAGCATACTTCCTTCTTGTATTCTTCTTCACATTCTTCTACACAGCGGTTGTATTTGAACCGGAAAAAGTATCAGAGAATTTGCAGAAGGGAGGAGGCTTTATCCCAGGCATTCGTCCAGGTAAGCCAACAACAGAATATATTGGAGATGTCGTAAGTCGTGTGACCTTCGTGGGTGCGTTATTCTTTGCAATCATTGCTGTGCTCCCTGTTATCCTTACGGCAATTACTGGCAACCAATCTCTCGCTCTTGGCGGAACAGCACTTCTTATCGTGGTGTCAGTTGTTATTGACCTCATAAAAAAGGTTGATGCGCAGCTTTCACTTCGAGAGTATCTGTAATTCCTCTTCGAAACCAAAACATAAAACCCCGTTCAAACGGGGTTTTATTGTGTGGTATAGTTTAGAAGTGAATCCGCAGACTTTTGTTTTCATAGGCCGGTCTGGATGTGGTAAGGGTACCCAAGCACAGCTTCTACAGCAAAAGCTACGTGAGAAGACCCCTGAGACACCTATTTTTTATCTCGAAACAGGCGAGCGGTTTCGGGATTATATTAAATCCGACACCTACTCGTCTAACATCTCAAAACAGATTGCGGAGCAGGGGGGAATACAACCAGAATTTTTAGCAGTATGGAATTGGGCATCGCTTTTTGTAGAGAAAATGAAAGGCGACGAACATTTGGTTCTCGATGGTACTCCACGAAAACTTAACGAAGCAGCAGTGCTCGATTCAGCAATGAAATTTTACAAACGTGAAAAGCCATTCGTTGTTTTTTTGGATGTTTCAAAAGAATTTTCAATAGCCCGCTTTAAAGATCGTGGACGTTCAGACGACAAGAGTTTGCAAGCCATAGAAGAGCGTATGCGATGGTATGAAGAAGACGTTGTTCCAGCAATACGGTATTTTTGGCAGAATGAAGATTACACCCTTCTTCATATAAACGGCGAACAAACTATTGAGCAAGTACATGCAGACATCATGTCTCAGATAAAAATACTTTAGATATGGTGAAGCTAAAAACAGCAAAGGAAATAGAAATTTTAAAAGAGGGAGGCAAACGACTCTCATTGATACTCGATGAGCTTGAAAAAATGGTCGCGCCTGGCGTGACAACCAAAGAGCTTGATACTGCTTGCGAGAAAATGATGCGTGCTCACGGTGGTGTGCCGGTATTGAAAGGGTATCAGCCTCATGGTTCAGACATCCCTTTTCCTGCGTCGTTGTGTACTTCTGTAAACACTGTTGTCGTACACGGTGTGCCAAATAATTACGTCTTGAAAGAAGGAGATATTGTCGGACTCGATACTTGTTTTGGATATCAGGGGATGATTACAGACTCTGCGCGTACTGTTGCGGTAGGAAAAATATCAAAGCAGGATAAAAAACTCCTGGACGTTACCAAAGAGGCAATGTATGCAGGTATTGATATTGCGCGTCCAGGAAAGACAACACATGATATTGGTAAAGTAGTTGAGAAAGTTTTAAATGAGCATGGCTACGGAACACCAACTATTTTAGGTGGACATGGTGTGGGTTATAAGGTTCATGAAGATCCATATGTTCCAAACTACGATATGGGTAAGGGCGGTACAAAATTGGTTCCAGGAATGGTTATCACTGTTGAGCCAATGCTCATTGCAGGGGGGACTGATGATGTCTATACGGATGGAAAAGATGGTTACAGCGTCTATACTAAAGATGGAAGCAATAGTGCGCACTTTGAACACACAATTGTCATTACAGAAAAAGGGCCTGAGATTTTAACGTAATCTATGAACTCTTACGCTGCTGCTACAAATCTTTCGAGTACAGTCCTTATGTGGGTATTTGCTCTTGCGTGTGTCGGTGTCGCTTTCGTGTCTATTCTTTTGTGGTATCACTGGATACGCTACGGCATGAAAGATCCTAAAATTTCTTTTGCCCAGATAGTGTATTTTCTTGGACTATTTATACTTGTCTTCATTACCCTCACACTTCTTCTATGATGTTAGATGACAACGAAACAATTATTTTATATATTCGCAAGCATTGGATTTTGTTTGTTGTGCACATTTTCCCAACGATTCTTCTTGCGATACTTCCCGTGCTATTTCCAACACTTCTTGATTTTTTTCTACCGCAAAAATTAGAGCGTTTTCAAAATGCCGGCTGGGCACTGTATTTTATGTGGCTGATTGTTTTGTGGGTATGGGGATTTTTACAATGGACGGAATACTACTTGGATGTATGGGTTCTCACCAGTAGAAAAATAATCAATGCAGATCAAATAGCTCTTTTTAATAGACACATGGCAACCCTTGAACTAGAGAAGATTCAAGATATTAGCCTCGAGGTGAACGGATTTATTGACACCATGTTTGGTTTTGGCACCATTCGTGTACAAACAGCAGGAGAAACAAGAGAGTTTTTTCTCAAACATGCCTATCATCCGGAAGATGCGAAACAAGCAATTTTAGACGCTCAGCATCGTTTGCGGGAAGACCTTTTAAAGCGTCAAAGTACCTATATCCGTGACGGAATAGGGTACTAGGTAGAGAGAGGAGTCTTGTTAGGGTAATGTTGTCAAAAGTCTTGTTTTATAGTATTCTAGGCGGACTGTCGAAAAATATTTATGCCAACAATTAACCAGCTCACAAAGCGACCAAGAAACAAAACCGCGCGCAGATCGCGTTCGGTCGCATTGAGTAAGGGGTTCAACCACCTGAAGAATAAGCCGGTATACTACCCATCGCCATTTAAAAGCGGTGTGTGTACCAAGGTGTCAACCACTACTCCAAAGAAACCAAACTCTGCTGTTCGAAAAATTGCCCGTGTACGACTTAAAAACGGAATGGAAGTAACTGCGTACATTCCAGGTATTGGACACAAACTCCAAGAGCACTCAGTAGTGATGCTTCGAGGTGGTCGTGTAAAAGACTTGGCCGGTGTTCGTTACCATATTGTTCGTGGCCGGTTAGACGCCACACCAGTGGAGAATCGAAAACAAGGTCGTTCATTATATGGTGCGAAGAAGCCAAAGAAAGGCGCCGCAGCTCCTAAGAAGAAATAAATACTATGCGAAGAAAAGTAACAAATCGAAATATAGTAACTCCTGAGTCGACATACAACTCATACGAAGTTGCAAAACTCATTAACTACATCATGGAGCGTGGCAAGAAAAATGCTGCTCGAAAGATTGTATATGATGCTATGGATCTTATTAAGGAGATGGAAGGTAAAGAGCCGATGGACGTTTTCACTGAGGCCATCAAAAACACCTCACCGCTTATGGAAGTGCGTTCTCGACGTGTTGGTGGTGCAAACTACCAGGTTCCTCGAGAAGTGCGCCCAGAACGCCGTCTCATGCTTTCTATGCGATGGATTAAGGAGGCCGCTGCGTCTAAAAAAGGCGAGGCAATGCATAAGAAGCTTGCAAAAGAGCTCATTGCTGCAAGTAAGAACGAAGGTACTGCTGTAAAGAAACGAGAAGACACACACAAAATGGCAGAAGCCAACAAGGCGTTTGCACACTTTGCTTGGTAATCTTGAAGATACAAATAAAAAAGCGTCCCGAATGGACGCTTTTTTATTTGTTTAAGTTTTTATACTCGTTCGACGTACTCTCCTGTCTCAGTATTCACGCGGATAGTCTCTCCAGCTTCGATGAAGAGGGGAGCAGCAATCTGAGCACCTGTTTCAATAGTTACAAACTTATTACCACCCGATGCAGTATTGCCTTTAATTGCTGGTGGTGCATCTGTAATTTTGAAATCCATTTTCACAGGAAGGGCAACACCAATGATTGTTTCTTCATCATCATATTCAAATACTTTCACATCAACCTCAGTGTTTTCTTTGAGGAACTTAACACTCTCGCCAATCACTTCAGCTGAGATCTCATAACGGTCACTTGGGTTCTTTGGATCGCAGAACCACAATGTTCCTTTGCGAGCATCCTTGTACATGAACTTCGCTAGTTTTTTGGTAATATCCGCTTCTTCTACCTTCTCAGCCGCATGGAACGACACGGGAATTACGCGTCCAGTAAGTAGGTTTCGGAGCTTTGTTTGGTTCTGGGGCTTGCGTTGCTGTGTACGTGCAACGTGGTATTCAAGGACTTCGTAAGGTTCCTCATTGTAAACAATGTATTTTCGTGGGCGAATTTCGCTGTATTCAAGTAATGCCATAGTTAGGACAGTATATATAATAAAGGCTATTTAGGAAACCCCTCAAGAAAAGCCCCACATTTGTGGGGCTTTTCTTGTTGATATTTATTCCGGACTCTCGTCTTCGTCTGATGACCCACCACTTGAAACAGGAACAGGATCCTCTTGTAATTTCTTTCTGATTTCTTTGAGAAGCTGGTCGCCAACCTTCTTATTTTCTCGTAAGAACACTCGGGTTGCATCATATCCACGTCCAAGCTTTATGTCTCCATATGAATACGAAACACCGCTTTTTGATACAAGTCCGAATCTTTCACCAAGGGCAATCATTTCACCTTCCTGCGAAATACCTTCGTTATACATAATGTCGAACTCTGTTGTTCGGAATGGGGCAGCAACTTTGTTCTTCACCACTTTTACTTTCGTGCGAGCGCCAACAACTTCATCACCTTTCTTTATCTGTGCGGTTCGTCGAATATCAATACGCACTGAGGTGTAGAATTTAAGAGCCTTTCCTCCCGGAGTTGTTTCTGGATTACCAAACATCACACCAATCTGCATACGAATTTGGTTGATGAAGATAATAACTGTTTTTGACCGTGCGGCAATTGCGGTGAGTTTACGAAGCGCTTGAGACATAAGTCGTGCTTGTTTACCAACATGTTGTGCACCCATATCACCTTCAATTTCATCACGTGGGGTAAGTGCGGCAACAGAGTCAATAACGAGCACGTCAATTTTTCCTGAACGTACAAGTGACTCAGTAATTTCAAGAGCTTGCTCACCGTTGTCTGGTTGAGAGATGAGAAGTTCGTTTATGTTTACACCAAGCTTTTTTGCGTACTCTGGATCCATAGCGTGCTCTGCGTCGATGAAAGCACAAATACCGCCAAGCTTTTGCGCTTCTGCAATCACATGAAGAGTCAGTGTTGTTTTTCCTGAAGACTCTGGTCCAAAGATTTCAATGATTCGTCCGCGAGGGAAACCGCCTACACCGAGTGCATAGTCTAAGCCTACTGAGCCGGACGGAATAACACCAATATTTACTTTCGGTGTGTTGCCAAGCTTCATGATAGCTCCTTCACCAAATTTTGTTTGAATCTCTTTAAGCGTACTTTCAAGTCCGGTCATCGTTTCTTTTTTCGGTTTTTGTTCTTTTTTCTTCATATGTCTATTCTACAGAAAGTCGTATGTGTTTCTCTATTGTTTTATTAAATCTATCTTTTGCCTCTATCTCTATTATAGTATATGGCGGAAATACTGCTACCTCTGTTCCAAAATCACCCTCTGGCGAACGAGTGATTTGGTTTCCTTGTACAAATAGGGCCTCAACTCGCTTTGTTGTACCTTCTACACGCACTACTCCAGAAGGTACGTGCATACCATCTTGTATAGTAAGGAGTGTTACAACAGGGGGGAAGATTACGCCCCGGAACGCAAAAATACCAAAAGCAAGAACCAAAATAATCGCAACTACGTAGACAAACTGTTTTACTTTTGAGCGACTACTTTTCATGAGTGAGTACCTTTAAGTATTAGTTTGAGTATCTTCGTCAGTTAATCCAAAACCACCTGTCGATCCATTTCGTTCAAGTACCGTTCGAGGCTTCGCACCATCTTGTGGACCTACAACCCCACGCTCTTCAAGGATGTCTATGAGTCGTGCCGCGCGTGAATATCCAACCTTGAGTCTTCTTTGGAGGTATGATGTTGAAGCTTTCCCTGAAGATACAACAATGTCTTTTGCTTGTTCGTAGAGATCATCGTCAGAATCTCCGCCATTATCGCCTGAAGACATGTCAGTGCTGTTTCCGGTAACGCTTATTGGTGCGCCATCAGAAATGATAATCTCATCAGGGATCATTTCTCGATGCGCTTGTTTCAGGTAGGCAACAACACGTTTAATTTCATCAGTAGAGATAAATGCCGACTGTACGCGTTCTATCTTTGCACTCTCGGCCGAAGAAAAGAGCATGTCACCTGCACCAAGAAGTTTCTCAGCACCTGCACCGTCAAGGATGGTTCGGGAGTCAATCTGTGAAGCAACCTTGAGTGCGATTCGTGAAGGTACATTTGCTTTGATAAGCCCTGTAATTACTTTCACCTCAGGTCGTTGAGTAGAGAGAATAAGGTGAATACCGACAGCACGACTTTTCTGGGCGAGGCGAACAATTGCAGCTTCGAGTTCTTTTGGATACGTCATCATAATGTCAGCGAGTTCGTCGATAACAATAACGATATATGGCATCTTACTTGGTGCTTCATTTTCAGGAAGTTTACCTTTGGCTATTTTTTCCATCCCGGGCAAATAAATTTTTTGATGATATGCCTTTATGTCTTGTTCGTGGAATTTTTCAAGTAGGTCGTATCGTCGTTCCATTTCTTGCACGGCCCAATTGAGTGTTTGAATTGTTTTCTTTGCGGTTGTGATTACTGGGGTATAGAGGTGGGGAATATTATTATAGAAAGTAAGTTCAACTTTCTTTGGGTCAACCATGATGAGTTTCATGTCATACGGTGAGTTGCGGAAAAGAAGTGACTGAATAATCGCATGCATAGTTACAGATTTTCCAGACCCCGTGGTACCCGCAATCAAAAGGTGAGGCATCTTTGCTAAGTTTGCAAAAAGCGGTTTACCAGAAATTCCTTTACCAAGGGCAAACATGAGGGGGTTGGGATTTTTCTGAAAATCATCGTGTGTGAGAAGTGAGCCAAGTCCAACCGTTGACTTACTTTCATTCGGAATCTCAATACCTACGAGTGACTTTCCAGGAATAGGGGCTTCAACACGAATACTCTCAACCGCGAGGTCAAGTGCAAGTTCATTTTGGAGTCCAACAATTCGTGAAAGTTTTACACCTTGTGCTGGTTTTAAAGCATAGCGAGTAACCGATGGTCCGATGGAAATCTCATCCATTTCTACGGTGATACCAAAGTTCTGAAGTGTTCGTTTGATGATAGCAGCATTTTGCTTCACATCACCGGTAGATGCCCGCCCCTTGTCTTTTTCTAAAAGACTGAGTGGTGGTGGCGTAAACTCTGTCAAAGGGACAAATTGCACGCGCTCTTCTTTTTTAGGTTCGGGAGCAATTCTCTCGACGGACCGGTTCTCTAAAGGTAAAGGACGAACTTCTTTTGGAGTCTCTTTCCCTAAAAGTGAATCTCGGAGAGACAAGGAAACACTGTCTTTTTTTATTGGTTCTTCAGCTACTGTTTCTAGCCCCAACTCTACCTCTTCAATTTCTAAAACCTCTTCCTTACTCATTAGTAACGATAATTTTACTGTAATGTATCGGTACGCCTGCTTTAGTTTATTGAAGACATAAAGAATTCCAGATTCAAATACAGTGTCTTTGAATAAACTGAGGGTGGTAACTAAAAAGACAGCTCCAATAATAACGGTACCTGGAACTTGTCCCATAAGGTCGTGGGCTGTTCTTAGTAGCCAAACCCCGAATGTTCCACCTGTTTGTGAGGGGTTTAAAGGAAGTGCTGTTGAAAGAGTGAGAAGTGATGCGAGAGAGATTGTCCCGAGGAAATAAGTGCTTATAGATATCTCAGGTCTTTTTGATTTCCAAAAATAATAGGAGAGTCCGAAGAGGATTACGGGTACCAAAATAGCACCTATTCCTGAGTACATTCTAGCGAGCGTAAATACTTCATTTCCTATTCTCCCACCTTCACCAAAAAGTGAATAAGAGAGCATAATAGCAAGCACAAAACAGGAAAGGGATATGAGTTTAAAAATCGTTTCTTTTTCCGGAATAGGGGGGAGGAGAAGATCACCCCCTTTCTCTTTTTTCTTTGATGACGCCATAGATGCTATATATTCTAACACCTCTTTATCTCTCATGCTTAAGAGATATTTATTCTTTACAAAAGACATTGCAAAAGACTTGACTAAATTGTTATATATCCGTACTATAGAAATATTAAAGACGTATGAAAGACGCATATCCTGAAGGAGACAAAGTTGCGGCTCAAACAAAAGACAGAGCTCAGAAGATAGTTGCTGCTTTATATCTCCTCACTGATCACATAGACACCGAAAATCCTATCCGGACAGAGATACGGACAAGTGCGGCGCTCCTACTAAAATCAGTAGTTCTTGGGTTAAAAATAGAAGATCTCAAATCAAGCATAGCTGCCTTTCTCGCCGTGGCCGTTCTCACAAAAGAGATTAGTCATGAAAATGCCTCTATTCTTGAGCAGCAATTGGCGACACTTAAGAATCAGTATGTTTCGAATACGGAACCCCTTCTCTCACATATCTTCATTCAGGAAAAGGACATGATTCTTGCTGAAAACAAAGAGACAGGTGATTTTCAAGGGAGCTCATTTTTACGGAGAGAAGAATTAAGACCAGCGTCCTTGACTCAAGAACCAAGAGGAGCGGAGCGCGAAAAGGACACCTTCACTGGTCAAAAAAATAAATCATCAGAGACATCAAGAGTAGACCCTTCTCAAGCTAAAAAGGACGAAAAGAAAGCCCGCCGACTCCGTGTCCTAGAGCATCTCTCAAAGACTGAATTAAAAACAATAAAAGATGTTTCAAAATTTTTTACCGACTGTAGTGAAAAGACAATTCAACGGGAGTTAAATGATTTAGTGGAGGAGAAGACAATTGTGCGGGTAGGGGACAGACGCTGGAGTACATATAAGCTTGCTTAGTATTGTACGGAGTCACATTTTGACCATATCTCCGTTACAGTAGTGCAAGGCCACATATGTGGGTATTTCGTATTTTACACCTATGTATAGGTATGAGATACTACTATCTAGTCGCCTTGCGTGCGTTTTTTGTGTAGTTTATGGGTTTCAAGACCCACTTACTATTATAGAAAACGCAGAGGAGATTGATTGTTCGAGGAATGAAACACGAACGAAAGAATGCGATCATTGAAAACTAAATAGGTACTTTTCTTAGGAAAAATTATCACGTATTTTTTCGTTCGTGCTTCGTTTAGGAAGCCGAACATAAGTAATGTGAATTGTGAGTCGAATCACATAGCACATTCGCCCGTCTTCCATCCTACTTTCTGCCGATAGATACTATATATAGTGTCGACGAAAAGTAGGGTGGGGGAAAGGCCCACCTTAATTCGAATTCTTACTTAATTTACAAAGTAAACATAATTATGCGTACTTCTCTAACGGTAGGCTTAGTTGCAGCTTTTGCACTCGTTGTTTCAACAACAGGCGCTCAAGCAGCACTAAATCTTCCAACAATGCAGTGCTCTTACTCATTCTCTACGAGCATGGGTCTAGGAGCACGAGGTGCATCAGTTATGGACCTTCAAAAGGTTCTTAACATGTACCCAGAGACCCGAGTTGCTGTAACAGGCGCCGGATCTGCTGGAATGGAAACTTCATACTACGGTCCTGCAACAATGGCCGCAGTAAAAAAGTTCCAAGCTATCAATTCAATCTCACCAGTATCAGGTTACACAGGACCGCTCACACGAGCAGTTCTTAACCAGGTATGTTCAGGTACAGGAGTTAGTCTCCCAGTAGGTTGTACAACAACTTCTGGATTCAGTCCGGTAACTGGTGTTGCATGTAACACAGGTGTTTCTACTACTTTCCCAGCAGGCTGTACTTCAGCTCTAGGATTTAGTTCAATCACAGGTCTTGCATGTAATGGTGGTGTAATTTCACAAACTGGCCCAATCGTAGCTTCAATCGCTGCGACAAACCCAGCTTCTGGAGTTATCGTTGCAGGTCAGGCTACTGCTGATCTTTTCCACTTTACACTTTCAGGTAACGGAGTTGTTAACTCTCTTACTTTGAAGCGTTCTGGAATTTCTGATCAGAATACACTTTCAAATGTGTATCTCTATGAAGGAGCAGCTCGTCTTACAGACGGATACTCATTCAACAGTACTGGTGATATCACGATCAATAACCTCAACCTTACAGTAAATGGTTCAAAGACCCTTTCTGTACGAGCTGACGTTTACTCGTTGACTCCATCAGGACAGACTGTGGCAGTTTGGCTTACAGGTCTTACATCTGGCGCAACTGTTTCAAATGTAAACCTTTCAGGAAACACATTTGCAGTAGCGAGTGGATCAACACTTGCAACAGCTAGTTTCTCAGCGAATACAGCGGCTGGTACTACTGTAAATGCGGGCACAAGTGCGTTCTCTTTCTTCTCAGCACCACTTCAAGTTAATACTCGAACAGTGTGGATGAAAGCGGCAAACTTCCGTATGATCGGTTCTGCTCCTACAGACGCAATCGCAAACATTAAAATGTTTGTTGATGGCGTTGACTCAGGTGCTACAGGAACTGTATGGGCATCAAATGGTACAAACTATGTATCATTTGACTTCATGGCAATGCCTAAGTCACTTACAACAGGTTCACATATCATCGAAGTTCGAGGTAATGTTGAAAAAGGTTCAAACCGAACAGTTCAATTTTCTATCCAGAATGCTTCAGACTTGATGCTTATGGATCCTCAGGTTGGTGTTAACATTGCGGTTACTGGAACTATTCCAAACAGTGGTCCAACAGTAACAATCAACACCGGTTCTCTTACAATCAACAATGACCCTGCTTTCCAAGCGATGACAAACATCACTGGAGGTGCGTCAAACGTTGCTATTGCTCGATACAAGCTTCATGCTTACGGTGAAGATGTAAAGATTCAGACTCTTACAGTTTCTCCTGTTCTCGGAGGCTCATTAGCTCCAACAGCGGGTACTCTTGACGATGTAACTCTTTACTTCAATGGATCACAGGTTGGAACACAGCAAGATCTTGCGTCTAGTACTCTTGCTTACACATTGGGTTCACAATTAATTGTTCCTGCAGGTGTAGATAGCTTCCTTGAAGTTCGAGCAAACATTCGAACATCAGGTGGTGCAAACTATACAGCTGGTACAATCCGTGCGGATCTAGTTGTTGGCTCATCTAATGCACAAGGTCAGAGCTCATTCAATACAGTAAGTACTCCAGCAGTAACAGGTAACACTCTTACTATTCAAACTGGACTCCTTAATGTTGCGAAGAACCCTGGTTATGCGAACCAAAGTGTGACTCCAAACACAGCAAATGTGAAAATTGGATCATTCGTGTTCCAGAACCAGAGTTCATCTGAAGGAGTTCGTGTAACATCTCTTTCAGTTGCTCTTGGATTTACAGGTTCACAGGTTGTTACAAACCTCGCTGCACTTCGAACATCTGAGACATCTGGATCAGGTTCAACACCTGTTCAGCCACAAGCTACGAATACTTTCTCTGTAGACTTTACTCTTGCACCAGGTGCAACAAAGATTATTGATATCTTTGCTGACACAGGTTCAATCACAACAGGTACTGTAATTGCGACTCTTACAACTACATCTATCGGTTCACAAAGTAATGTTACTCAGACAGTTTCTTCTATTGCTGGCCAGACAATTACAGTTGCTGCCGGTACTGTTACTAACCCTCCTACACTTGTAACTGCGTCTGCAACACAGGCACAGTACATTGCTGCTGGAAACGGTGGTGCAGCTGACGGAACAAAGGCTACATTCAACTTCGTATCAACTGGTGGTGCGGCAACAATCACTGAACTCAAGTTCACTGTGACTGCTAGTCTCACTGCAACTGGTACAGTTTCTTCAATCAAGGTTGGAAACGTAACAGCTCCAGTAGTTGGTGGTGTTGCATACCTCACAGGTCTTAGTCTCCCTGTTTCAAACAGTGGATCAGGACTTACTCAGGATGTATTCATCTCTTACTCAGAAGTTGGTACAAATGGTATTGTCTCTGCGACAACATCATCAGTTGCTCTTACCGAAGTTAAATACACTTCAGGTGGAACAACAACAACATTCAATCCTTCAGTTTCGGCTCCTACTATGACACTCGTTGGTTCAAAACCAACACTTACTGTAAATACAGCAACTGTGTCTGGTTTGAATCTCGCAGCTGAAAACAAGATTGGTGAAGTAACTATTGCTGCTGATGCGAAGGGAAATGTTAAGATCAATGACATTCAGTTCGCAGTTGGTGCTTCAAACTTCACAACACTTCCAACCTTCACATTAGCTCGTATTGCCGATGGTAGTACAACTATTGCAGGTTCAAGTTGTGGACAGGGTACAGCCTCATCATCTTCTCAGACAATTTTCTGTGAATTTGGTACAACAGGTAACACCTTCACTACAACAACTGGAACTACAAATGTTGAATCAAACACTGACTACGATGGTTACACTATCGCAGCAGGCACATCGAAGACATTCAGTTTGTACGCTACTGTAGCTGCTGGAAATGCAGGAACAGGTTCAGCGACAATCTCAACTTCGGTTAATGCCGCAGGATTCAACTGGGATGATACTTCATACGCAGTGTTCAATGCTGATGGATCAAATGCAAACCCTGCGAATGGAACAAATCTTACAGGTACACTTATCTACAACTTCCCTACAGGCGCTTACACAGTTCGACAGTAATCTTTTGATTACCTAAGATTGTTGATTCCTTAAGGAATTATAGATAGAGTCTGGTTGACTTAAATCACCACAAAAACACCCTCTTCGGAGGGTGTTTTTGTTTTGCTCAAATATCGGAATAGTAAAAATCTTACAAGTTTAATATTTTACCAAGCAAGAGTGCTATACTGACCTTAGTCACATATAAATTAATAAAACCATGAACAACAACATAAAAGTTTTTAGCACCGTCGTAGTCGTAGTTCTATTAGTACTCGCTGTATATTTTTTCATTAAAAAAGATAAAATGATGCCTGAAGAGGGAAATAATACTCCAACAGCGACAACTACTGATACAACTGTCGGATATTCTCCAGAGGCACCAGGGTACACTCCGGCTCAGGCAATTGCATACGCGGATGCCTTGAAAAAGTATGCAGACAAAAGACTGCAGATTACTCCAACATGTCAGGTTACACCAAATAAGGTTACGTATAAAAACGGTACAACTATCATGATCGACAACCGTTCTGATAAGGCAAAATCTATTAAAGTCGGCTCTACATTTAATGTTCCAGCATACGGTTTCAAAATCGTGACCCTCTCATCAGCAACTTTACCAGCTACATACCTCATTGACTGCGACAAACAGCAAAATGCAGGAACCATTATCCTTCAAAAATAGTTCCCATCTTTGTAGTCTAAATACAAAAAGTCCCCAGAAGGGGGCTTTTGTATTTTATTTACTTAGAGTAGAGTTCCTGATGCCTGACTTTTTTGGTATAGTGATGAGGTTCCAAAAGGGTATGCATCTATAGCTCAACGGTTAGAGCACACGGCTTATATCCGTGCGGTTGCAGGTTCGAGTCCTGCTAGATGCACAAAGGAGTGACACGGTCTTGACTCTCACGTTACGTGATGGTTTATGCTATTTTATGTGTATGTCATACACAGTAAAACAACTTGCTCTCCTTGCGTCTATAAGCATTCGCACACTCCATTTCTACGACGAAATAGGCCTTCTTAAGCCTGCACTCGTGAAGGGAAACGGTTATCGTGTATATGAGGAAAATGAACTGTTAAAATTACAGCAGATACTTTTCTTTCGGGAGCTTGAGTTTTCTCTTGAAGAAATACAGATGATTGTGGATGATCCTAAATTCAATATGCTTGATGCCTTGCAGGACCACCGCAAAAGCATTGCAATAAAGAAAAGGCGTCTGGATGGACTGCTTAAAACTATAGACAAGACAATCAGCAAAGTACAACATAAAAAAAATATGAAAGACGAAGAATTATACGGATCTTTTACGAAAGAAGAGATGGAAAAATATCAAGAAGAAGCTCGAAAAAAATGGGGCCACACTGATGCATTTAAACAATCTCAAGAACGAGTAAAGAAAATGGGTAAAGATGGTTTGAATGAGGTGTTGAAGGAAAGCGGAAAGCTAACTGAAGAAATCGCTTCATGTATGAAAAGTGGTGAGCATCCAGAGAGTGAGAAGGTTCAGATACTTATCGCTCAGCACTACGAAGGCTTACGAGCATTCTATGAGCCTAATCTGGAAATGTATCGTGGTCTAGGAAATATGTATGTTGCTGATGAACGATTCAAGGCAACGTATGAAAAAATTGCCGAAGGATTGGCGCAGTTTATGCGCGATGCGATGATATATTATTGCAATGTAAAGGAAGGAAAAAAATAAAGCCCCGAACGTGATACACGTCCGGGACTATGGCTCATGCCGCAATTCGCTCGGATATTCCGAGCTCGAGACGGCAGATAATGTCGATACCTCCGAATTCTCCCTTAGTGTAGGTCCAGGTTCCGTACCCGATCACAATTACATCGGAACAGAGGAAGGACTCGAAGTAGTTTCTTTGCACCGAGAGTTCCCAGATCGGAAGTTTTGTTTCTCGTTCAGTTCCGATCCAGCGGACCCTGATGATTCGACCCACCTCGTTTTCAAACGTGTAAGTCAGATTTTCATCGATTTCCACCTTCTTGCCGTCGAAAAAAATACCACTGTCCGGCTCTGGGCCAGACTTGATTTTAGTGATAGTTGCCACACTCCCTCCCAGGTATGATAGAACAACAGCCCATCCAGCTGCTTATATATACTGCTATACTAGCTCATTTTAGTCAATAGGGGAAGGGAAAAGGGCTCTTTATTAAGATTCGCTTGTTTTCTTTGATACTATATAAAGATAATATTATTAAATCCATAGTCATTAATTCATGTCATATCATCAATCGTATAGAACCATTCAGGCAATGTTTCCGTTGAGGGTAGTGGTTTTAGTAGTAATCTTTTCTCTAACTTTCTCACCACTCACTCCTCTTTTAGCCCAAGAGGTTTCAGATTCTACTAGTATCTCTGTAGGAGAAACAAGTTCACAAGTACCCCTTCCTGTTGATACCGAAATGGCCACGTCTCACGAGTCCCTGCAGGCTATTCTCCCAGAAATTAATCCAGATATAGAGCAAACTACAGATTCTGAAGTAGTTGTTGATGAATTATCTAAAGACGGTACTGAAAAAGAAACCACCTTGCAACCTTCTGCTGGTAATTCTGCGACTGCCTCACTTGCTTCGAATAGTGACTCAGGAAAAGTAATTAGGCCTAACATTGACCAATCGACAGGGGCTCTTATTTATGACTATCCAATGGAAACTCCAAATGGATTTAACCAGCAAAATCCGAATTTAAAACTCACATATAATTCTCAGGATGTAAAAAATGATTCAGTATTTGGTTACGGATGGAATGTTTCAATTCCATATATTGAAAGAGTTAATAAACATGGGGTCAATGACTTTTATTCTGGAGACGGTATTGATTTTGCTTCATCTGTGTTTGGTGAATTAGTTCAAAAAACCACTACAACATATGTGCCAAAATCAGCATCTGATATTGTTTTGATTTCTTTTGTAAATAATGTGTGGACATACATAGATAAAGAGGGTACTACATACGTGTATGGATTAACTTCTGCTGGACGTCAGGATGACCCCTCCAACTCAGCACATATCTACAAGTGGATGCTTACTTCAGTAACTGATTCGAATGGAAACAGTATTAGCTATACGTACACTAAGGATCAAGGACAAATTTACCCTGACACAGTTAATTATGGGGGGATATATCAGATTGCTTTTGTAAAGGTTGTACGTGGAGAAACCATTGAATCGTATAAGCCAGGCTTTTTAGTTGCAACTACAGAGATAATTAATGAAATACAGTTAAAGGTCTCTGGAGTATTGAAAAAAAAATATGCTTTTACATATACGCAGGGAGACAATGCGAGTCGATCAATTTTAAACTCAGCGCAAATCTCCGTATATGATTCTTCAAATAATTTAGCAGTGCAGCCCACTACAACCTTTAGTTACTCAATTCGTTCGACACCAAACTGGAACACCTCATCCAATATCACGTTTCCTCCAGGTACGAATCTCCTCAATGGGCATTCCATAGCAGTTGATTTTAATGGTGATGGATATACTGATATTCTTACTTCTTTCGCAGATCCGAATTCAATTACCACTCAGGTAGCATATATAAATAATGGTGATGGAACATGGGCAACATCAACCGCATATACACCACCGGTAATTTTTTATTACGACAGCGGGGCTGGTTTGAGTAAAGGCTACACTACACTTGATCTTAATGGAGATCAGCTCCCAGAGCTTTTTAGGTCGGTGATGGAATGTAATGGTGTGGTTTGTGGGAATAGTTCAGTTATTTATATCAACACAGGAAGTGGTTGGGTATCAAGTACAGATACTATCCCAGTAGGTCTTCTTTATCTTGGGAGCCCAATAGCAGACATGGCTGATTTTAATGGTGACGGTTTAGTAGATATTTATTCTTCGGCAAGAAATTTCAATGGAAATAATTTTCCTAGAAAAGTATATCTTAATAATGGTGATGGTACCTGGCTTGATGACACCGCAGCGTGGACATTTCCTTACAGTTCAGGTTCAAGGTCTATCTATACCGATCTTAATGGGGATGGGATAAGTGATATTATCTTTGATAATTGGTATTACACAGGGGGTGCTTGTAATTGCACAACATATAACCCAAATAATAGGGCATATATTGGAGATGGTAAGGGGGCATATGTGGCCTCAATAAGCTATATCTCACCATACTCATATAGTTCATATCCAGCGGGTCAACCGAGTCCTGGCTATGACTGGGGTAACAGAGTATTTGATATAAATAATGATGGACTTGTCGATCTTGTGTATGGAACTAACCCTTCAGGAGTTGGAACTGTAAGAAGTTCTACTTATGTTAATACAAGTAATATTTGGTCCTTAGATATCCCATCGTTGGTATTACCGTCATCTATTTTGAAATTTAGTGATAACGGAAATTTTACAATTGGAAATCCATTAGATATGGACGCTGATGGCATTCAGGAAATTTATTATCAAACAACTATTTTTAAAAACCAGAGCGCAAAGCATACCGATCTTCTTTCTACTATTACTATGCCAAGTGGAGGTACGGTGGCTATTGCATATCAATCAAGTGGTAAATATAAAGATTTAAATGGAAACCTTTTGAACGCACAACTTCCATTTGCTGTGCAAACAGTGCGGTCAATAACAACTACAGATCCAGTCGCTAGTGTTGTAGGCACTTCAAGCTACACCTATTCGGGCGGTGTATATTACTATGCCACGCCTTCTGATCGAAAGTTTGCTGGTTTTGAAAAAGTATCAGAATCTAGACCAGACGGAAGTGTTGTCGTAAACTACTATCATCAAGGCAACGGAACAAATAACAGTAATTATGAATACAATGATAGTGTGGGAAAAATTGGTTATGTATATCGCACCGATATTGTAAATAGTTCTGGAACTATCCAAGCTCGATCAACGACTAAGTATAATTCAATCAATACAGTAACGGGGGCATATTATGTATATCCGACTCAAACAGTTGATGAAATGAACGGAAAGAATACTGCTACCGCGTACATCTATGACACAACAACAGGGAATCTTTCGAGTAGTCTTGAATATGGAAAGGTTGTGGTGACCGACCCACTTACTTTCACCGATGCTGGTTTGGATATTAAGTCGACTGAGTATACTTATGCCACAGATGCATCGTCAACAACTTACAAAGTTTCTAGTAAAGCAACATATGATCAGGTGGGTACCAAGGTAAACGAGACTAAATATTATTACGATATGTTAGCGTTTGGTTCATTGGCGGTCGGCAATAATACCAAAGTCTCACAACTGAAGACGGGAAGTACGTTTATTGATAGTGTCCAAAAAACGTACAACAGTTATGGGCACATTACCTCAAGTACTGATGCTCGAAATAAAACAACGCAATTGGGATATGATACAAACAATTTGTATATCGCAACCGTTACTAATCCTTTATTGCAAGTGATGAGGTATGTATATGAGTACAATACAGGTAAACCGACGGAGGTTATTGATCAAAATGGATTCACATACCGAACTTCATACGATGGTCTTGGGAGAGTTCTGAGTGAAACAATACCTGACGCGTATGGCACGAGTGTTACAAAAACCCTCTATACGTACACAGACATTCCAAATGCGGTATCCGTACAAAAAACAGATTATCTCAATGATCATAATGGAGTCGAAACATATCAGTATTTCGATGGCCTTAATCGGCTTGTGCAAGAAAGAAAAGAGGCTGAAGTGGCAGGGACGTTTAATGTTCGGGATATAAGATATAACAATATTGCTTTAGTGGAAAGTGAATCATTGCCGTATGTTGCCACAGGGGCAGGAAAAACAAGTCCAACAAAAAATGCAGCACTCTACACTACGAACACATATGATCCATTGCAACGAGTTACTGCTATTACAAATAGTATTGGTGTTACGAGTAATATTTATAATGATTGGAAGACCACCGTCACAGATCCGAATGGCAAAGTAAAAAAGTATTATAAAGATGCTTACAATAATTTGGTAAAAGTTGATGAAGTAAATGGTAGTGCAACTTATTCGACAAATTACACTTGGAATCTAAATAATAAACTCACAAATATCACTGATGCACTTGGAAATGTTCGTAACTTCACATACGACGGACTCGGACAACGTCTGACTGCCGAAGATTTGCACAATCCCGCGGACACATCTTTTGGTACTTGGACGTACGTTTATGATCTAGCGGGTAATCTTACTCAAACACATAATCCAGAAAATAAAATCGTACATTATACATACGATGATATTAATCGCGTAAAAACAGAAAATTATATTAATGAGACAGGAATAGAAATAGCATACGATTACGATACGTGTCCTAATGGAGTAGGAAAACTTTGTACCGTGACACAATCAACATCAAAAGTTGTGTTTGAATATACCCCATCGGGATTAGTAAGTAAGGAAAACAGAGAAATTCATAAATCTCTTTTCTCAACCTCATTCTTGTATGACAGACAGGGAAACGTTGTACAGAGCGTGAGTCCGGATCAGGATACATTCTATCGTAACTATAACAACGCAGGACTTCTTGAAAAAATACAATATGGTCAAGCGGGAATGAAGTCAATGATGCGTACCATTGTTGATGATTTAGATTACTCACCGGTAGGTCAAATTACTTACCAGAAAAACGGTAATAGTACAGAGACTGTGAATACCTATGATTCTAGTAAGTTGTATCGTCTTACAAACAAAATTACTACAACTTTGAATAACTCTCCAAGTGGACATAAAAGAGTAAACGCACTGGTAGTAGGAGGTGGTGGTGGTGTAAGTGGTGGCACTGGCGGTGGCGGTGCAGGTGGATATCAAGCAAGTACTACCTTAGCAGTACTTGCTCAAGCTTATCCTATTACAGTAGGGGCAGGCGGATCTGGATTTAATAATGGTGGGAACTCGATCTTCAGCACTCTTACTGCCTTAGGTGGCGGGGCAGCTTCCGACGGCTTCAGTTCTGGTCAAAATGGAGGTTCTGGTGGCGGTGGTTACGGACAGTTTGTTCCGCAAGGTAATGGTGGTGCTGGAAATGTAGGGCAAGGAAATAGTGGTGGAAATGGATTTGGTATGGGGAGCGCAACTACAGCAGGAGGCGGTGGCGGTGCATCAACTGCAGGAACTAATGCTTCTTCAGGACAAGGAGGAAATGGGGGAAATGGTGTAGTTAATTCTATTTCAGGATCTTCTGTTGTTTATGCAGGAGGTGGGGCAGGCAGGGCTATCATAGGTATAAACGGAATTCCTGGAACAGGTGGTGGAGGAGCTGTTGGAAGTAACGGTATAGACGGATTGGGAGGCGGTGGCGGTGGACAAGTCGCAGGAGTTGATACTAAGGGTGGATCTGGTGTTGTTATTATTGCATACCGTACAGATGGAAGTGATGGGGTACTAAATACTTCTACAGGAGGTGTAAAGACAACGTCTGGTGCGTACACTATACATACCTTTACAGGTAATGGAATTTTTACAGTAAATCCTCCATCAAATGGCAGTGCTCGTATCCAAGATATCAGTTACACCTACGACAATAATGGCAACATTACACAGATAGTAGACGCTTCAGATACAGCAGGAGCGAAAACGGTTACGTACACATATGATGACCTTAATAGAATGCTTTCAGCTACGGCTACTAATGTTGCTTCTGGACAAAGTGGATATACGTACAACTACACGTATGATGCGATTGGAAATATCACAAATGGCCCTGTGGGAGCGTATGTTTACAACGGTATAAGTGCCTCTAATTGGGCAAATCCTCATGCTGCAACTTCAATTGCTGGAACTATTCTTACGTATGATAAAAGTGGCAACATGCTTTCTGATGAGGTGCTTACAAATACGTGGAACTACAAGCAGCAACTTGTGCAAGTAGAGAAAGATAAAAATACTTTTGAGTACACCTATGATCATGAAGGAAATCGTCTGCGAGTAATGAGTGATGGAGAAGATACATATTATCCAAATAAGTTCTACAGCGTTGACGTATCTGATAAAAGAACAAAAAATGTTTTTGCGGGCGACCAACTAGTTGCAACTATTGAAACGAGCACTTCGGCTAATAACATATTTTATAACCACACCGACCACCTTGGTTCTGTGAATGTGGTGACTGATGCATCTGGTACTCAAACAAATCTTCTCGACTACTTCCCATACGGATCAAAAAGAATTGAAAGTGGTACTAACGTTGGGGAGAGAGAATTCATCGGACAAATATTTGATGATGAAAGTGGTTTAAGTTATCTGAATGCACGGTATTACGATGGGAATCGAGGACGGTTTATTAGTCAGGATCCATTGCATTGGGACATGTCCCAGGAGTATCTCGTAGATCCGCAGCAGATGAATAGTTACAGCTATGGAAGAGGTAATCCACTCAAATATATTGACCCTAATGGAAAGAAAGTAGAGTTAGTTGTTCGTCCCGTATTCACAAAATATGATGGGCATCTTTTCTACCATATTACCCCTGAGAATCCCGATCAAATTAATGTAAATGGAGTTCCTGCTGGAACTAAAGAATTTAGTATAGGGGGTTACAATAGGGGGGGATTTCTTGGTATTGGCAATAAATTAACACCTGAGATTGGTTACGAGGGAGGACAAGCTTCAAACACAGATCTACCTTATCTTCTTGGTCAGAAAGAAGCAACAGCAAGAATTACCATCATGTCTCCAGAAGGGCAATCTGATACTGATTTTATAAATGCTTTAGGCACATCTGCGAATAATGTTAATAAAGAAAGCTATTTCACTTTCGGTCAAAGATTAAAATTTGGAAACGCAAATTCTAACAATTTTGCTCATGAAATTGGGTCTCAGGTTGGAGTGGGGGATCAAGTTACAGAATTTAGCAGTCTTATGACAAATAAAATTTATATTCCAGGTGGTGATAGAGGTTTACCGACAAACTCATTGCGTCAGATGATTAGACAAGGAATTGACCAAACAGGTAAGCAAATCAGTAAATTGTTCAAAAACTAAAAATAAATATGAGAAGTAGTAACTATATTAAGCAGTTTGCAATCATATATGGCTCACTTGTTGTAGCATTAATTCCCTATGCTATTTATAAACTCTTTGAGATGCAAGATTATCCAGGATCACTAAATGAAACTTTGGAAGGAGCTCTACTGATACTATGTTTTCAAATAATTGAAGCACTAATTTTAGTTGGAATTACAAAATTCGTTGAGGTCAGTTTTAAGCAGGTCATTTCAATGAAGTATTTATTTTTAATTCCTCTAGTTCTACAATTATTTTTACTGTATCTAGTTATTTAAAGTCGGCGCTTTTCTTGAGTTAAAAACAAGCGGGATCTTTCTCTTTGGAATTAGTTACAAGAAAATTTCTTTCAGAAAATAAGGAATCTCGCCCTACTGGCGCTGTACACCTTTTCTATTTTCTCAAAGCAGAGCTTCTCTAAAATAAAGAAAAGGTTTTTCGATTCCCCCACGAAAATGCTCCCAGCATTTTCTCACTCCACAAAAATACAAAAAACTCTCATCGCGAGAGTTTTTTGTATTTTTGTGGAGATGGGGGGAATCGAACCCCCGTGCATAGAAATCTAGGATGTGTAGGTCTACAATGCGTAGCGGCATTCTTGCCTTCTCGAAGGAAGGCTAACAATGAGACGTGGTGAACGACGCAAGAATCGTCTCATCGGTCACTGCGTATTTAAATCTGAAAGTGCAGTGAGGCTTTCAGATCGAGTGTACGATGTATAATCGTTACCTTTCTACGATACACGAGCGTATAAAGGAACGCTTGGCAGAAGTCTGCAGAGCAGAGTCTTACGCAAGAGCAAAAGCACGAGCCTCACTTGCGTAAGGTGATGCGATTGCTGTGTAGCTTTTAGCTGCACTACTTTTTTGTATACTGAGTACGAGGAAATATACTTCTCGGCACTGCGTACACACAAGATAAACCATGTCGATGCCAGGTCATCCCCATTTATTCTTCAAAGCCTTGGTGAACAATCCGACGCATACGAAGTTTGTCGTCTTTGGTGCGGAGATCTTCACGCTTGTCAGCTTTTTGTTTTTGTCTACAAAGAGCAAGCTCCACCTTTACGTGGTTCTTTGAATTATACAACGAAAGTGCGATGAGTGTCAACTGAGTTTGGGATATTTTGCCCACCATTCTGACGATTTCTGATTTCTTTAAGAGAAGTTTTCGTGTGCGATAGGGGTCGTAGTCGCTCGGAGTATTGGCTTGCTGATAGGGGGGAATGAATGCGCCAACTAAAAAGACTTCACCTCCACGAATAATTGCTTTTGCTGCCTCAAGCGAGCCCTGCCCACCTTTGATAGATTTTACTTCATAGCCAAAAAGCTTGATGCCCGCCTCGACGGTTTCCTCAATAAAATACTGGATATGTGCTTTTTTATTTGAAATAAGAGCCATAAGGTTCCTGTGCGTAATCTCGTCTTTTCTGCTATTCTACCATTATTATTCATGAAAAATACTCAAAAAGATAATCGGGTTCCACCACTTTCAAAGCTACCAAAATTACCAAAAGGTAAAAAGGGCATTTCTTTTGTCAGCACTATTCTTTGGATACTCTTTGGTTTTTTTGTCGTTATTCAGCTCTACTCATTTTTAAGTGGTCGTACAAAAAACCCTACACAGGAAATCACACTTTCTGAGCTCGCAAGCTCAACCATTGCAGGAATGGTGCAATCAATAACAGTAGAGGAGAGTGACCTGACCATCGTGCAAATTTCAGGTACGACAACAGTCACAACAACTGCAAAGAAAGAAAAGGACGCTGCGCTTACCGACACACTCCGCAATTATGGTGTTACCAGTGAAGCATTGGCAAAAGTGAATATTACTATTAAAGAACCATCTGGCGTGTGGGGATTTTTAGGTGGTGCATTTAATATTTTTCTCATTGCGATATTGCCGCTTATCATCATTATGTGGTTTTTGTCGCGGCAAGTGAAAGGCGCTGGAATGCAAGCATTTACTTTTGGACAAACAAAAGCACGTATTATTGAGCCGACGGATGAAAACCAAAGAGTTGTATTTGCTGACATTGCAGGCAACAAAGAAGCTAAACAAGAATTGCAGGAGGTTGTTGATTTTCTCAAAAATCCAAAAAAGTTTTTAGACATTGGCGCAAAGATTCCTAAAGGTGTGATGTTAACAGGAGCACCAGGAACAGGAAAAACACTCATGGCACGTGCTGTGGCAGGAGAAGCTCGGGTACCATTCTTCCATCTTTCTGGATCTGAGTTTGTGGAAATGTTTGTCGGTGTTGGTGCAAGCCGAGTGCGAGATTTGTTTGCCTTAGCAAAAGAAAAGTCTCCAGCAATTATTTTCATTGATGAAATTGACGCAGTGGGGCGAGTGCGTGGAAGTGGAACAGGTGGCGGGAATGATGAACGTGAGCAAACACTCAATCAGATTTTAGTTGAGATGGATGGATTTGAGCCATCAGAAAAAGTGATTGTAATCGCAGCGACCAACAGACCAGATGTGCTCGACCCAGCTCTTCTTCGTCCGGGCAGATTTGATAGGCGAGTGACCATTGATCTTCCTGACCGTGCTGATCGATTAGCAATTCTTCAAGTACACGCACGTAAAAAACCGTTTGCAGAAGATGTAAACCTGAGCGTAATTGCAGAGCGAACTCCAGGATTCTCTGGTGCTGATTTGGCATCACTTATGAATGAGGCAGCTATTTTAGCTGCACGCGAAGATCGAAAAACAATCGGACAATTTGATGTGGTGCGATCAATCGAGAAGGTGATGCTTGGACCTGAGCGAAAGAGTCATGTGTTATCTGTTGAAGAAAAAAAGAAAACCGCATACCATGAGGCGGGACATGCACTCCTTGCGTCTGTTTTAGAATATGCCGATCCGGTACACAAGGTTTCAATCATTGCTCGTGGCTCTGCAGGTGGGTACACACTCAAACTTCCTATTGAAGAAAAGCGTTTGCCGACTAAGAAAGAGTTTCTCGATGATATCGTAGTTGCCCTCGGTGGGTATGTGGCAGAAGAAATGATCTACGGGGATATTTCAACCGGGCCTTCAAATGATCTTCAGGTTTCAACAGCGCTTGCACGAGACATGGTTACGAAATATGGAATGTCTGAAAAGTTTGGACCAGTTGCACTCGAAGGTGCGGGGGGACGTGCAACCTATGGACGCGGAATAAATGATAGAGAGTATTCTGAGAAAGTGGGAAGCGAGATAGATTCTGAAGTTGGACGAATTATGAATGAGGCAAAGAAAAGGGCATTCGATGCAATCACGCAGCATAAGAAACTCCTTGAAGATATTACAAAGACGCTTACTGAAAAGGAGACACTCGAACAAGATGAGTTTAATGAAATTTTGATTCGCAACGGTATCGCACCTAAAAAGAAGAAAGAAGATATCCTCTAGTTTAAAATAAAAGCACCCCGAGAGGGTGCTTTTATTTTAGAGTGTATTTGGATAAATCACTGTCCCTACAAATGGTTGCTCATCAATGTATGCGCGAATGTTTTCTAAATCGTTTCCGTTTAAAATAGCAACTTCCATTCCTATTTTCTCACACTCTTTCGCAGCAACGGGGTCAAATGGGGAAGAAAGCCCTGGGTCCCATTCAGAGGGAATCAGTTTTCGAAATTCTTTCCATTCAATTTTTTCTATCTTTTTTGCTTCAGGATTTTTGCGTGGGTCGTCTGTGTAAACGTAATCAATATTTGAAAGATTGATAAGTTTTGGAATAGAAAGATTTTTTGCAATGAGCACCGCATCATAGTCGGTACTACATCCTGGCCGCCAGCCGGCACCAATGAGCACCGACTCTTTCCAGTCAATATCGTCATGTGGACTGGTCACAATTCGTGGGTGTGCCTCGTGTACAAAAACAGATCGCAAAAGGTGTGCATTTAAACGAGTGCTATGGATTCCGAGCCAGTCCATATCGTCTTTGGTAAGTGGTGTGATTTCATTTGCGGCATTTTGATACTTGCGCGCCGTTTTTCCACCGCCTGCAATCAATACAAAACGAAATCCTCGACTAACGTAGTCGAGGATCAAGGTTTTGAATTGAGTGAGAAAAACGGTATCGATATCGTTCGGAACGATCATGGAGCCTCCGACAGAAATAATGATTGTTTTTTCTTGTGGCATGTCCTTAGTATACGGAGTGAGGAGGATTTATGCTACGTAGTCAGATCATATTTTTATGGTGTGATACCCCTGAAAACTGGGCATTTCTAGGGGTAGTGCTTAGTCAAAAATAGCTAGATATTGTAAGGGTGCTAGCCAGACTATTGTCCACAAGGAAAGCTCTTGACTTATCTTTATCTTCGAGTATACTGCCTTTACTCCTTAGGTGGAGCTTTTCATTTGGAAACAAAAGAGAAGCGCCATTTTGAGTCGAGTGCGTTGTTTGACAAATACATATCAAAAACAAGAAATGTAATATACGTTCTTTAAACCCGAACGTAGTATTACAAAAACAAAAAGTATATTTTATTTTTTGCCTCGATTTATTTCAAAAAGAGTTTGATCCTAGCTCAGGATGAATGCTGGCGACATGGATAAGGCATGCAAGTCGAACGGGAATAATCACACGGAAGTGTAAAGCAAGTTTGAGTAGCAATACAATGACAAGCAATACATGGAAGAGTGACATTCTAGTGGCAGACGAGGTAGTAACACGTAGGAATCTCCCCCATAGTCAGGAATAACGTACCGAAAGGTACGCTAATACTTGATATCTCGCAAGAGGAAAGATTTATCGCTATGGGAAGAGCCTGCGCAGTATCAGCTAGTTGGTAGTGTAAAAGACTACCAAGGCTATGACGCTTAGGGGAGGTGAGAGCCTGACCCCCACCGATGGGACTGAGACACGGCCCATACACCTACGGGTGGCTGCAGTCGAGAATCTTCCGCAATGGGCGCAAGCCTGACGGAGCGATGTCGCGTGATGGATGAAGAGCTTCGGTTTGTAAACATCTTTTATGCGGGAAGAACGTTGACGGTACCGCATGAATAAGGGGTTGCTAAACTCGTGCCAGCAGCAGCGGTAATACGAGTACCCCGAGCATTATCCGGAATTATTGGGCGTAAAGGGTGAGTAGGCGGTGCAATTAGTCGTGTGTTAAATCCCAGAGCTTAACTTTGGATTCGCACACGAAACGGTTGCACTAGAGAATGTGAGAGGTGAATGGAACTCATAGTGTAGGGGTGAAATCCGTTGATATTATGGGGAACACCAAATGCGAAGGCAATTCACTGGCACATTTCTGACGCTCAATCACGAAAGCGTAGGTAGCGAATGGGATTAGATACCCCAGTAGTCTACGCCCTAAACGATGATCTCTCGGTTTTCGGAGTATCGACCCTCTGAGAGCCTAAGCTAACGCGATAAGAGATCCGCCTGGGAAGTACGGCCGCAAGGCTAAAACTCAAAGGAATAGACGGGGACCTGCACAAGCAGTGGATTATGTGGTTTAATTCGATGGTAAACGAAGAACCTCACCAGGATTTGAAACTCACGTGAAAGCCTAAGGAAACTATGGCCCTCGCAAGACACGTGGACAGGTGATGCATGGCCGTCGTCAGTTCGTGGTTTGAACTGTTCCCTTCAGTGGGGTAACGAACGCAACCCTTATTGTCTGTTACAAGTGTCAGACGAGACTGCCCAGCACTGTGCTTTTGAAAGCAATTTCGAAAGTAGAGTGCTGGGAGGAAGGAGAGGATGACGCCAGGTCAGCATGTCCCTTTGACATCCTGGGCTACACACATAATACAATCGCACGAACAACGGGTCGCGACGGGGTAACCCTGAGCCAATCCTTCAAATCGTGCGCCAGTTCGGATTGAGGTCTGCAACTCGACCTCATGAAGCCGGAATTGCTAGTAATCGCGGGTCAGCTATACCGCGGTGAATACGTTCTCAGGTCTTGTACTCACTGCCCGTCAACTCAAGGAAGCTGGAAGTACCCGACGTCTGCCCATGTGGCGGCCTAAGGTAAATTCAGTGACAGGGAGTAAGTCGTAACAAGGCACGGCTAGCGGAAGCTGGTCGTGGATTAATTCAATGTGAACCGAGTTTGTCTATCGCGATCGCATAGATAAACTTTTGGAGTCGATTATTTATAAGGACTTGATAGTGATCCTCTTTAACACTATCCCCGTTCAGTCGGAAACTGAACAAAAGTCTCTGTGTCTTTTTTAAAGGATCTGTCTGCAAAGTAATGCGGACACGCAGAGGAAATCGAGGCAAAAAATAAAATATACAATCTCAAAAGCACATGTGCTTTTCATCTCTTTTCTCACACCTCCGAATGTGTCTGCTCGTAAACGACACACAAAGAACCCTTAGTAATAAGGGTGTTTTTGTTGCTATCGTTTACTTATTTTGCTATAGTGCCCAAACGCGAGTGTAGTTCAGTGGTAGAACGCTGTCCTGATAAGACAGAGGTCGTAGGTCCGATTCCTACCACTCGCACCAAGATAGTATTAATTCTCTAATCTTCTATTGTCTGAGCATCTGGCTGTTGTCTCTTGATGATTTCATCCACTATTGCCATACCGTATTTACGTGCTAAATGACCGATAACTTTTTTGTAGTTTACTCCAAATATATCTAGTTTTTTTGCAAAGGTTTCCCCATCTAGGTTTTGATTTTCTACCAACAACTTTTGTTCTTGATCAAGGATCTTTAACGAAGAAACTATCTCAGATTCCGCAAGTTGTCTCTCAGCAGCAATCTCTTTGGAAACACTGTCTTCCATGGATCGTTTTATTCCCTCTATTTGTTTACGTAGAGCATGTCCATCAAGAAGTACTCGCTGAGCTTCTTTATGGGTTTTTTGGGTATTTTCCAATGAGTTCATGTAGACACTATACACCCATTTTAAAGTTGGTGGTACAATAATTCACAATATGAATTACATTTCAACAACGAATATTATTAAGAGGGCGTGGGGAACGGTAAAAGCTAATTTACTTACATTTGTTGCTGCGGCAGCTGTTTTGCTTGTGGTTAATATCATTTTCAATACAGTTACTTCGGTTGCTGAAAAGAATCACATGTCCCCAGAGTTTGGCATCCTTACTCTCATTACCACCTTAGCTAGTTTAGTGATTGGTGTTGCTGTAACCACAGCCCTTATTCGTATTGCTCGCGGAGCACCGGTTACTATACAGGCACTTTCTATTTCTCTATCGCAAGTGCTTCGGTTTGTCGGTGTACATATTCTCATCGGTCTTATTATGCTTACGTTGGTGATTCCTATTGTTGGTGTAGCTATTCTCTTGGGCATTACATCATTTGCTGGGGAGATGAATAATAGCGTAATTGCGTTTGCGGCAATTCTTGTTGCGGCAGTTATTTTTATTGTATATGTAAGCATTCGTCTTTCGTTTGCAAAGTATATTGTTCTTGATGGAGCTACAGGGGTTGTAGAGGCGCTTAAGCGGTCATGGAATATTACCCGAGGTCATATCTGGACAATTGTAAAACTCGGACTTCTTTCTATGTTGGTTGTATTACTTGGAGCTCTCGCGCTTATCATCGGGCTTTTTGTAGCTGTTCCTGTGGTTGCACTTGCGGGCGCGTATTTGTACGTTGAGCTGAGTTCACAAAAAGAAAATATGGTTTCAGGAGTCAAAAATAATGAGTAAAGGAAAACTCTCTCTTGTTGCAACGCCAATTGGCAACCTCGAAGACATTACACTTCGAGCACTTCGAACGCTAAAAGAATGCGACCTTGTTTTGTGTGAAGATACGCGTGTGACACAAAAACTGCTCGGGAAGTACGAAATCAAAAAACCAACATTCAAAGCAGACGCTCATCTATCCAAAGGCCAGCTTGAAAAAATTAAGAGTTTACTAGAAGAAGGGAAGCATCTGTGTGCTGTTTCTGATGCTGGCACGCCAGGGATTTCTGATCCAGGGACATTCTTAGTTGACTTTATCCGTACAGAAAATATTGATTGCCTCATTGAGACTATTCCTGGACCAAGTGCAGTTACCGCAGCGCTTTCGCTTGCTGGTGTGCTTGGAAACGAATGGATGTTTCTCGGGTTCTTTCCTCAGAAGAAAGGGAGGCAGACTGCTCTTAAAGATCTTGGTATAAGAAAAGAAGCAACGGTGTTTTATGAATCTTCACACAGAATCATGAAGCTTTTGGCAGAACTCATGGAATACGTGCCAACACGAACAATTGCTATTGCACGCGAACTTACCAAAATGCATGAGGAGTTTCTAAAAGGAACGCCGCAAGAAGTACTCGAGGTACTCAAAAGTGATCCAAAAAAGCAAAAAGGAGAGTTTGTCGTTATTGTTTATCCATAGGGCTAACAAGTTGCCCTTACTCTTATAACAAAAATTGTTAAGTTATAGAGTAAGGGAGAATGTAGTAAAGAAGAAATGACAGGGAGTTTTGGTGTGGACATGTCCCACAACTCTTTTTCGGTGGTGCTACAATTTTAGTATATGCAAATAGATTATATGTTGATAGTAGTCGCTTCATTGGCGCAGTTTGTTTTGGGTGCTGTATGGTATTCACCACTCATGTTTGGAAAATGGTGGATGGAAATTATGGAAGTTACGCATGTTCCACAAGAAGAATTAAA
>DALYEZ010000003.1:0-52214 GCA_031972295.1 Minisyncoccota bacterium
GTTCCGCCTAAGAGTTCATATCGACGGCGGAGTTCGGCACCTCGATGTCGGCTCATCTTATCCTGGTGGTGAAGAAGCTACCAAGGGTATGGCTGTTCGCCATTTAAAAAGATACGCGAGCTGGGTTCAAACCGTAGAGGAGGTAATTGCAAAGACGTTCCAAGTTTTTGTAATTGGCTTCTCTTAGTTTGAACCCGAGGGTTAAGACTAAACTTAACAAAAAGACATCAATCACGGCGGTGTGTTGTAGTGATACAACATGACAAGTCAACTAATATCGGGAAAATCCTATTCGTAGGACAATTCCGAGGGAACTTTGTGCAAACAAAGACCCGTAGAGACTATACGTTGGCACACTCATTAAAAATGAGTGCAAGCTCTAGTCCGATCCCTTCAGTAATGAAGGTTCTTGCAACCGAGACCACGGCAAGATATAAAACTGAAATGCGTGAGACAGGTTGGTCTCCTATCTACTGCAGGCGTTGATATTTGAGGATAGTTGCTCCTAGTACGAGAGGACCGGAGTGAACGAACCTCTGGTGTAAGGGCTCTGGCGCCAGCCGGACCGCCCTGTAGCTATGTTCGGAACGGATAACTTCTGAAAGCATCTAAGAAGGAAGCCGCATCCAAGATAAGATATCGTTATTAGGGTCGTAAGAGATGATTACGTTGATAGGCTTTAGGTGTAAGTGCAGTAATGCATTCAGCCGAGAAGTACTAATTACCCGAATTCCTATTAGGAAATGTGAAAACCAATGTCAGATAAATTGTTTTTAATGAAAAGAAGGGGGGTTCGCCCTCCACACAAGGTGTATGTGCAGACTTTGTGTGGGGGGCGGATACGTAAACTCTTGCCTCACGGGTCAAGTAGTGCTCTTTTTCCTGGGACACTTGTGTCTGTAAAGGAAATGAGAAAATTAAGAAGACCTATTTTGGCTTCGATAAGCGTGCCACCCCCAGCTTTTTCCTGGTGCTCCGTACGAAACTCCACAGGTTGTGTATGTTTCTCGGTTGAGCGAAAGCTTAGTGCCAGTCCAAATCTTGTTTTTGACTCCGGGCGTAGCTCAGTGGTAGAGCGTCGGCAACACATGCCGAAGGACGAAGGTTCGACTCCTTCCGCCCATTCCAAAAAACAAGTATTTTTCTTTGAGTGTATGTTGAATGTTCTGTCTTGGTGGTTTGTCACGGTGGAAACACCTCTTCCCATTCCGAACAGAGTCGTTAAGCACCGCTGAACCGATGATAGTCCTTCGGGGCGAAAGTAGGTTGCTGCCAAGACAGAGTATTCAACACAATTGCACTTAAAGAAAAGTACTTATACAAAAAACCAAGGCAAGTCCTTGGTTTTTTGCTATACTCTCTTATATGTCATGGACTCGCGAGCGAAAAACATTCATTACTTTTATCGTTGTATTTTTCTTTCTCGTAGTGGGGGCTTTTATCGCACTTCCTTTTATTGTTAAAGACTCTACCTGTAGTGACGGTGTTAAAAATGGCACAGAAACAGGTGTTGACTGCGGTGGTTCATGTGGGCAGGTGTGCGCAAGTGATGTTATTCCTCTTGAAATCCGCTTTGAACGGTCCGTGGAGGTTGATGAAAAAACATACGACGCTGTTGCGTATTTGGTGAATAAAAACAATACTGCCATACCAACATTTGTATCTTTCAGGGTAACACTTTCAGATAAAAATGGATCAACTATTACAACACAAGAAGGGCGAACGTTTATTTTGCCAGGTGCTGCTACGCCTCTTTATGTTCCAAATATCTCAGTTGGAGGACGTGTTCCTGTTCGGACTCGATTTGAAATTATAGAAACAGGTCCCTTCTATAGTTATTCAAATCAGGAACTTTTGAAAAATGTTCAAGTCCTCGACCAGGTGTTTGATAATACAACAAACACACCGCGTCTGACACTCACTGTGGGTAACAAACTTTTTAATACGGTACGTGATATCGATGTTTATGTGCTTTTGTACGACAGTGAAGATACTGTAATTGCAGTAAATAAAACGTACATTGAAGCAATTAGAGGACAGTCTCAAGAAAAAGCGTATTTTTCATGGCGGTCACCGTTTTCAAGTCCAGCACGGTTTGAATTTATTCTTGTGCGAAATCCTTTTGCGCAATAAGTATGTGGGCCTGGCTGTATGAAAAGGTTCGGCATATAGATTTTCTTATCATCGGAGCTGCAGCCACGATTACTGTTTTAGGTATTGTGACCATGTATGGTTTTGCAGAAGAAAGTAATTTTGGACAAAGGCAACTCGTGTGGCTGGGTATTTCTCTCACTGTCTTTTTTATTGCATCGCAATTTGAATATCGCATGTTGCGGAAGACAGGAGTTGTTCTTGGGCTGTTCGGGGTTTCGGTAGGGCTGCTTGTGCTGGTAACTATAGTGGGAAACGTCGTAAAGGGTGCGCAGAGTTGGTTTAGTTTAGGATTTGCCTCATTTCAACCAACTGACTTAGCAAAGCTTGCGCTGATTTTTTTGCTTGCAAAATATTTAGCCAAGCGTCATGTTGAAATTGCACACATACGACATATTATTGTTTCGGGGCTATACGCACTTATTCCCACAGTTCTCGTGCTTTTGCAGCCAGATCTAGGGTCTGCGCTTGTGCTTTCAGGTATCTGGTTTTGTTTGGTACTTGTCTCTGGTATTTCAAAAAAACATCTCGCTTTGGTGCTCGGTGGGGCATTTGTGGCATTTATTTTTGCCTGGGTCTTTGTATTTGCTCCCTATCAAAAAGACCGAATCAAGACCTTTATTGACCCGCTCTCTGATATTCGTGGCTCCGGCTACAATGTCTACCAGTCGCAGATTGCTATCGGCTCAGGCGGCATATTTGGCAAAGGAGTAGGGTTTGGAACACAGTCACGCCTTGAGTTTTTACCAGAACATCAGACGGACTTTATATTTGCAGCATTTGCGGAAGAATGGGGGTTTATCGGTGTCTTTGTGGTTCTGGGATTGTTCTTGGTTTTTTTGTGGCGATTACTTTCAATTGCACTGACATCCGCGACAAATTTTGAGCTTTTTGCGGTGCTTGGAATTATATTTTTGTTTTTAATTCACATCGTTGTAAACGTGGGAATGAATTTAGGTATTATGCCAGTAACAGGAATTCCTCTTCCGTTTATGAGCTATGGAGGGTCACACCTGCTTACAGAGTGGATTGCACTCGGTGTAGTGATGGGGATGCGTAAATATGAACGTATTGCTCATCGTGACAAACTCAATTATGAATTTTTGGGAGTGGAGTAGAGAGTAAATATCTTTTCAAACATTCCTTGTTTCGAATATTCGGAAGTTACTTTTTTGTAGAGAGCTTCTGCGTACGTATCGAGAATATCTTTATGATTTAAAGTAAACGAAAGTGCGAGCGCAAGCTCACGAACATCTTCCTTTGATACGAGAAGGCCTGTTTTTTCATGCTCAATAATTTCAGGGATGCCACCAATTCTGCTTGCTACACAAGGGATTTTCGCTATTCCTGCCTCAAGGAGCACGTAGCCAAGGGCTTCTGTTCGCGAAGGCAATACAAAAACAGTAAAGGCCTTAAGATATTCTTTGGCGTTTTGGACGTGTCCTAAAAGAACGATATCTTGAGTGAGTTTTTCTTGGAGAATAACCTTTTCTAAAGATGCGCGTTCCTCACCTTCACCTATAATGCAGAGTTTTGTGTGTGGATATTGCTTGTGTATCTGTGCAAAGGCACGGATTAGAATATCGAGTCCTTTGTTTTTGTGCAGCTCAGCGATAGTTCCAAAAACGAAAGTATGTGGTGGAAAAGGGAGATGAAGTGCAACGCGGGCATTTTCTTTGCCGTACATAGAAAATATATCAAGACCATTTTTTATTGTGAAAACTTTTTTTGACAGTAGAAAATCTGACGCTTGTGACTGCGTTGTCTCGGAAACTGCAATGGTGCTGGTTGAGAAGAGAATAGTTAACCACTCTAAAAAACGAAATACTATTTTTTGCCATTCAGGACGGCTTTCATTATGTGGCCAACCATGGGCAGTGAAAATAATTTTTGGAATGCGGGCAAATCGTGCAGCCAAACTTCCAATGAGCCCTGCTTTTGAACTATGGATATGAACAATGTCAGGACGCTCTTTTTTGAGTATTTTTCGCAGTGCAAAAAGTGTTTTGATGTCTCCAAAAATGTTTACATTTCGCTCAGGTGTTGGTATTTGAATTAGGGGAATATCAAAGGCGACACTTCTTTCAGAAAGTTCGCCGGGTGTACCATATATGAGCCCTGTCCGAAATCCACGGTTTTTTGCCTCTTGCAGGAGGTCGTATACGTACACCTGAGGTCCTCCCCAGGTTGCTTTTGTAATGATGTGGAGTATCTTTTCGGGCGCTTTGGAATCATCCATAGAGGGAGTAGAATAGTAATCATAATATACCATGTTTCAATCATCTGTACTTACGTCATTTAAGAAACTTTTCATTGTTTTTCTTGATGTTTTAGTATTGTTGGTTTCAATTTGGCTTGCGCTCAGTGTGCGTGATTTCTCGCCGGTTGAATTTCAGAAATATTTTGACCATATAATAGCATTCAGTCCGATAGTGTTATTTAGTCTAGGGGCTTTTTTTATTAGTAATCTATATGAAGATGACCTGTATCTTTTGCGACAAAAAACACTCTACCGTATTGTCTCGTCGTATGTATTTATAACTTTTGTTGCTGTTGGAATATTTTATACATACCCATATCAGGGCATAACTCCAAAGAGTATTTTGTTTTTATTTGTGGTATTTAGTGCGGTGTTTATTGTTTTGATTCGATCTACTTTGGTGCCGCTTTTTTTACGCACAAAAACACTTCGCGCTTTTTTGATTGCAACAGGAAGTGAATCAGATGATGTGTATGTTCACGTGAATAAACATCAACACGTACCACTTCAGTTTGATGACTTAGTGCCACTTGCAACTGCTGCGCAATATTTACGTCTCCACCAGGATGATTATTTTGATTGTATCGTCGTTAATACCAGACGTCATCTTGGCGAAGAGTTGCAAGAACTTTTATTTGAAAAAGTAAAACAGGGAACACTTATCATTGATGAAGCATACCTCTACGAGACTCTTTTTAAGAGGGTTGAGTTAAGTGATGCTAACTATCGTGTATTTTTCGAGCCAGTGTCTTCATCTAAAAAGATATTTATTGCCTGGAAACGCTTGGTGGACATTTGTGTGGCTATTCCTCTAGCGCTCGTGAGTATTGTTTTCATTGTTCTTGCAGCGGTTTGTATTAAACTCGAAGGTCGGGGTCCTATTTTTATTACTCAAACTCGTTTAGGAAAATTTGGTAAACGTATCAAGCTCTTCAAACTCCGTACCATGACACAAAGCGATGCGGGGAAGTGGCTTAAGGAAAGTGACAATCAAAACAAAGTCACAAAGGTGGGATACTTTTTACGCAAAAGCCGCATTGATGAGTTGCCACAGTTGTGGAATATTTTAAAGGGAGAACTCTCACTCATTGGCCCTCGCCCTGATCTCGAAGGATTTGTTTCTCGTTTAGAAGAGGCTATTCCGTACTACAATCTTCGTTATACCGTGACACCAGGACTTTCTGGTTGGGCACAAATTAATCAAGAAAAACCACCACAGTCTGTAGAAGAAACACGGGAACGTTTGGCGTATGATCTCTATTATGTGAAATATCGTTCAATCGCACTTGATTTGTATATTGGATTTAAGACAATCAAAACTTTGCTTTCGAGAACAGGAATGTGAATTTTTCCGGAACCTGACTTCAGGTTTCGGAAAAATTCATCCAGCGACCAACTGTCTTGTTGTTGGGAGTCGGAAACAAGGGATAGGGTTTAACTTAATTTAGATATATTACTCACCCAGCGCTGTCGCTGCCTCCCTTGCGACAAGTCGGGTGATTTTTAAAGTCCGTAAGTATCTTTAGTCATGGAAATCATATTTTCAAATGTGATTAATCCGTAGTGAGGTTGAGATTCTTGTGAAAGGTTGGTGACTCGCTCGATAGCTTGGCACAGTACCTTCGGGTTACCGGGCGCCACAAGGGCGTCGATATTTCTACTCATTATTTCTGGTGCCGCAATAACCGATGTTGCAACTCTCCCAATGCCTGCATGTCCAGCTTCAAGGAGAACATACACAAACCCTTCTTTAATAGACGGTAAGATTAAAGTATCGAACGCCTTTAAATATTGTGAAGCGTTAGGTACAAAGCCAGCAAAAAAAACATTGTGTTCTAATTCTAAAGTTCTCACCTGACTTTCTAAGCTCTGACGCAGTTCGCCGTCTCCCATGATTATGTATAGAAAAGTATCACCGTGTGTTTTTTTGTATAAAGCCAGTGCTTCGAGTGCGTATCGTAAACCTTTGTTTTCGTTTAAGAGACTTATTGAGCAGAACCATTTCTTGTTCTCTGTATCTATTTGTGTATTTCCAATCTGCATCAGGGGTACTAATTTTTCTTGAGCTTGTACCCTGGTTAAAAACAAAGGAGAAGGTAAAGCAAGGGGTATGATGACCAACTTTTTTTGCACTCCAAGCCAATTTGCGACAGCATCGAATTCTTTCTGTGCGGTCACAATAACCACGTGTGAAAAGAGACATGTTAGCCAAGAAATGCACTTAAAAATAAAACGTTTTACCCAAGATCGATGTAACTCCTTAAATACCCAACCGTGGCTGGTAAAAACAACTTTTTTAATACCGCAAAGTCTGCCAAGAACGGCACCGACTGCACCAATTTTTGAACTATTAATATGTAAAACATCTGGTTTTTCTAATCTTAGGATTGACCAAAATTCAAACAATAATCGAAACTCTTTTAAAAAGTGAATATCTCGCTCTCCATGTTGCAAACGAATCGTTGCTACCCCTTCTTTTTCTAGGTGCGTGAGAAGTGACCCGCTGCCGCCCGCGATGACTCGCACAAGATGACCTTCTTTTTGCAAATATGTAGATATATCAAAAACGTATCTTTGAGCGCCGCCCCAGTTTGAATCGGTAATTGCAATAAGAATCTTTTTTTGCTTTGGCATTGTGGGATTAATTGTAGTGATTGTCTGGTACGTGAATACTTCTAGTATACACGGTTGCTCTTTGGGCGTGGAATAGCTTTCAAATGATCACTGACAACTTTTGTGCGATATTCTGAATGATACATATAACGCTCCCCAAAATAAGGATTTATTTTTACCAATTCTGTAAAAACAATTTCAATAACTAATTTTGTGCTCACATCTTTTGTTTTGAGGTTCAACATTTTATAAATAGCACTATCGGTAATCTTTTTTGCAATGAGCGCGCCCGAACCGTTATCGTTGTCTCTTCCTTTATCAATCGAAGTGAAAATAGAAACTAAAAGTTTTTCGTATACAAATCGTTGTCGCTTACCATTTCTTTTAATAACAAATAAGTTATCTGCAAAGCCTAGCTCTTTGGTAGTAAAAGTCATTTTGCAAGTAGGGCAGTATCGCCTGCGCCAGACACCTAAAAGACCATTTAAAAGTCGAGAGTTTCTTACTTCAGTTCCTTTTTGTTTACAATAGATACATTTCATATCAATATATAGTCATATTATACATAAATTTGCTATTTTAATAGCAAAATATAGCTCTTTTAATCTATTTCTACACCCATATACTGAATATACCTCTGGGCACATAGTGCTTCAGACGCTGTTCTTTCTAAACACAAAGAGGAGAAGGCTATGAGTAATGTAATCCCTGATACAAGTACGCTTGTAAGAAAAAGAGATACCATCAACAATCTTATTGATCGAGTCGGGAGGATCTCCAACATAATGACTGAACCAAAAAGTTTAGATCATTTGATTGAGTGCATATTGCAAACAGGACCAGTTGGTCCTGTTGATGCCTACGCTATTGCTCTCTGCTTCGGTCACGATGACTCAACCGAGGTCAAATTCGCGATGTACCGTGCAAATTCTTCCGGAAAAGCAAGATTTAATCTTCATTGGGAACTGGAACTTGTCTCTTAATGTATACAATAAATCGTGTAAGAATTTTTCTTAAAGCACCATAATATTTGTGGTGCTTTTTTTGTGTTGTGGTACGATTTGCTTATCTTATGAAGACAGTCTTTATTACCGGTGGAGCAGGATATGTGGGCGCAATGCTGTGCGACCAGTTTTCCAAACGTGCTAACGTAGAAAAGATTATCACTATCGACAAAGAACCAGAAACAGATCTGACAAAAGGAAATGCGAAGATTTTGTACATACAACATAATCTTGCTGATGATGGATGGCAGACTATTGTTAATGAGCATAAGCCGTCGATTATTATCCATACCGCCTGGCAAATTCGTGAAATCTACGGCAATCGGCCTCTTTCATGGAAATGGAATATTGAAGGGTCAGATAAAGTTTTTGACTTTGCTTTTTCGCGTGAGTATGTAGAGCGTCTTACATATTTTTCTACAGTTGCTTCATATGGTGCATTTGCCGAGAATACGCTTGAACATCGTTTTACTGAAGATGAACCGTTTCGAAAGACAAACTATTTGTATGCCGAAGAGAAACGAATAGCTGAAGAACATTTACAAGAAAAATACCAAAAGCATCGAGCAGAAGGAAAGAAACTTCCACAAGTTTCAATTATTCGTCCAGCCGCAATCACTGGTCCCAGAGGCCGCTATGAACGCATTCGTTTCGGTCTGTACGGTATCTTAAAGAATCAACTAAAACAAAGCTTTATTCACAGGATTCTTTCGTATGTGACGGTATTTGTTCCGGTAACTAAAAAATGGCTGCGACAGTATGTTCACGAAGATGATATTACTGATATTGTGGAACTCTTTTCGTTTGGTAATGTAAGTCACGAATATGAAGTGTTTAATGCCTGTCCGTCCGGTGACGTGATTCTTGCTCGAGACATGGCTCAGATTGTAGGGAAAACCCCTGTCCGGATTCATCCGTATTTGATTCGAGTAGCGTTCTTCTTTTTTTGGCATCTAACCCGAGGCAGAATTCCAACAGCGGAAGGGAGCTGGAAAGGGTACTCATACCCAATTGCGGTAGATGGTTCAAAAATTACAAAAATGTACAGCTATCAGTACAAAATGCCTTCCACTGAAGCGTTTGTAAAAAACGAAGGACGGTACAAAGTTGATTTGTAAGAGGTTATTCAGACTTGTGTTTTTAGCATTTTTGTGTAATTATATGCCCCATGATTACACTTTCAGCAACGACGCGAGACGCGTTCCCAACAGTGCAAAAAGCACGTGAGGCCGGATTCATTCCTGCTGTATTTTACGGTTCACACAAAGCATCGACCTCTATTTTTGTTTCTCAAGCACTTTTCACTAAAACTCTTAAAGATGCTGGAGAATCAACTCTTATCACTATTGATACTGGCTCTGATAAAGTTTCAGCCCTCATTCATGACGTGCAGTTTGACCCGGTAACAGATCGAGCGATCCATGTTGACTTCTACGCAGTTGATGCAAATGAAAAACTAGAGGTTGGTGTCAAACTCGAATTCGTTGGTGTTTCTGAAGCGGTGAAAAGTCTTGGTGGAACTTTGGTGAAAGTAACCCATGAAATCGAAGTAGAGTGTCTTCCTAAAGATCTTCCACATGAGATCGTTGTTGATATTTCAAAACTCGAAAATCTTGACAGTGTTATCACTGTTGCTGACCTCACACTTCCAGCCGGAGTAGTTGCAAAAGCGTCTTCAGACGAAGTTATCGCATCAATTGCTGTTGGAAAAGAAGAAGATCTTTCAGCTCCAGTTGCGAGTCTTGACCTTGAGGCTATTGAAGTAGAAAAGAAGGGTAAGAAGGATGAGGAAGGAGCAGAAGCTCCTGCTGCGGAGTAAGTTTTCTAAGTCACACCTAGATAAAACAGCCGTTACTATGAGTATAGACGGCTGTTTTGCTATACTAAAAATTATGAACATTTCCTTGAAAGCTTTTTTGATTCCGCTTTTGTTTGCCAGTACTCTTTCTCTTCAGGTAACAAGTGCTCAACAAGCATGTCCTACCACAAGTCCTGAAAAAGAGATTTGTGAAGCAAAATTACGTGAAGAACTTGCAAAAGTTGAAGCTGAAATCGCTGAAAAACAAAACCAGATAAAAGAAACACAGGCCGAAGCAAAAACCCTTAAAGGTGATATTTCTGTATTGAACAATAAAATAGATCAGTCTGCGCTTAAGATTAAGTCCCACGGCATTGTTATTAATAAAATTACCGGTGAAATTTCCACAAAAGAATCTACAATTAAGCAGCTTGATCAGAAGTTAGACCGTCAACGTGCTGCGCTTGCCCAGATACTTCGTCGAAGCGAGGAAATTGAAAATACATCTCTTATTGAAGGGGCATTAAGAAAACAGGCACTTTCAGATTTTGTACTACAAGCAGAAGAGTATCGTTCAGTACAGCTTGCAATGAAGGATACATTTGAAGAAGTAAGAGAAACAAAAGAAGAAACTAAAGAGGTAAAGGAATCTCTGGAGACAAAGAAGACTGAACAAGAAAAATTAAAGATTCAACAAGAGGTTGAGCGAAAAAAAGCTGAACAAAACAAGCAGGTGAAAGCAGTGGTATTAAAAGAGACACAAGGTAAAGAAAGTGTTTACCAAAAAGATTTAAAAGAAAAGCAGGCTAAAGCTGCAGAAATTCGAAATGCACTTTTTGCCCTCCGTGATGCAAGTGCGATTAAATTCGGTGATGCGTTGCAATATGCAAATGAAGCGTTTGAAGTAACAGGTGTTCGTCCAGCGTTTATTCTAGCTATTCTTACGCAAGAATCAAACTTAGGAAAAAATACTGGACGGTGTTACTTGAAAAGTGTCGATGGCTCCGGTGTGAACACAAGTGGAACTACATTTAAAAATGTGATGAGCCCAACCCGCGACGTACCTCCGTACTTAGAGGTTGCAAAAGAACTCGGTTTTGATCCGTTTGAGCGACTCATCTCCTGTCCACTTAATGTTGGTTGGGGAGGAGCTATGGGGCCTGCGCAGTTTATTGCTTCAACTTGGAAAGGATACAAGGCAAAAGTTGCAGCTGCTGAAGGTAAGGCAACAGCAAATCCATGGTTGCCTCGAGACGCCATCATGGCATCCGCTTTTCTTCATAAAGATAATGGTGCTGTGACCGATGAACGTAATGCCGCTTGTCGATATTATTCAGGACGGGCATGTTCGAGTATTTCAAATTCATACGGAAATAGTGTTGTGGCGCTTGCCAAGAAGATTCAGGCAGAGCAAATCAACCCGTTGCAAGGCTTCTAGTTTCGTGGTATATTGGCACGCATGAAGAAAGACGTACATCCAAACAATTTTCGCCCAGTACTCTTTATTGACACCACAAATGGTGCTCAGTTTTTGATTAGTTCAACAGTTGAGTCAAAAGAAACTGGCGTATACGAGAAAGATAAAAAAGAATATCCTGTGTGCCGTGTAGAAATTTCAAGCTCAACACATCCTTTTTATACTGGTCAGGACGTAGTACTCGACACCGCTGGACGAGTAGACAAGTTCAAGAAACGACAAGAAGCAACTAACGCAAAGAAGTCAAAGTAAATGCGTATCCACAAACATCGCTCACTTTCGGGGCGATTTTTGTATTATTATGATCGACGAATTTAAGAAAAATTTTAAAACAGCATACCTTGCAGAGGAGTATGTGCGATTAGAAAAAGAAGAAAGTGAACTCGAAGCATTGCTCGCGAGTGATGTGTCTATGGGAGAACTTGTGTCTGAAGAAAAAGCACGCACAGCTTCCCGTAAACAAGAACTTCTATCTCAAATGCAACAGATTGTTGATAAGGATAAAGAAGAGGAAGAGATTCCGAAAGTTATTATCATGGAAATTGCTGCCGGTGCAGGTGGAGACGAGTCGGCACTTTTTGCGCTTGATCTAACAACCATGTATACAGGCTTTGCGGAGACGAAAGGGTGGACCACGAACATTGTTGACAGTTCACTTTCGGACAATGGGGGTTACAAAGATGTGTCGATTGAAATCAAAGGAAAAGACGCGTATGAGTATTTACGTTATGAAACGGGAGTACATCGGGTACAGCGCGTGCCAGAAACAGAAAAAAACGGACGCGTACATACTTCAACAGTAACGGTCGCGATTACTCCTGTGCGAGAAAAGTCAGTGCTCGTGGTTCCTCCTGGTGATATTGAAATGGAAACGTCGCGTTCAGGTGGCGCTGGTGGGCAAAACGTGAATAAAGTTGAAACTGCGGTGCGGCTCATTCACAAACCAACAGGTCTTGCGGTACGGTGTACTATTGAGCGAAGTCAGTTGAAGAACCGCGAACGAGCCATGCAAATGCTCTTGGCGAAACTCGAACAACTTAAGGCAGAAGGTGAAGCAAAGAAATCCTCAGATGATAAGCGTGCTCAAGTGGGAACAGGAAGTCGATCGGAAAAAATTCGTACGTACAACTATCTCCAAGACCGCATTACAGATCATAGAATCAAGGAATCATGGCACTCATTGCCTCGGATTATGGAAGGGCAGGCGGGGCCTATTTTCGACGCACTTCGTGCTGCGGCTCAAAATGGAGGGGTTGGAAGTGCTGAAGAAAGTGATGAATAAGGTCCTACAGACGGTCTAGAAGCTACCCAGAGGAGTCTTGAATTTTGACAAGATATCTGATACTATTGCCCAATAATTATATGAACACACAGGGAACTCTTATCGATGGAATGGTTGCAGCAGGGGCACATTACGGCTATACCCGCACCCGACGACATCCTTCAATCCGACAGTTTTTGTATGCTACAAAAGATCGTAGTGACCTTATTGACCTCTCTAAGACTTCTACGCAACTTGAAACAGCGATTAAAGTAATGGCGGAAGCGATTCGTGGTGGTAAACAAATTCTTTTTTCTGGAAACAAGCCAGAGGCACAGCAAATCACAAAGGAGATCGCCCTTGCTCTTCGTATGCCATATGCAACAAACCGATGGATCGGTGGAACCCTTACAAACTTTGGAGAAATCAAGAAACGAATCGAGAAACTTCAAGATCTTTTAGATAAAAAAGAAAAGGGAGAGCTTTCTGTGTACACAAAGAAAGAGCGACTTCTTATTGACCGAAGTATTGAAAAAATGGATCAGAGTTTCGGAGGTCTTTCTGAAATGAAGCAGCTTCCAGCGGTACTTTTTGTTGTTGACTCACTTGCTGAAGATACGGCAGTAAAAGAAGCAAATTTCATGCACATTCCTGTTATCTCTATTTCGAACACCGACTGTAATGTGAACATGGTTGATTATCCTATTGTTGCAAACGACGCGTCACAAGCAAGTCTTAAGTTTTTCTTGACTCATATCGAAAACGCACTTAAAGACGCACGTACACCTGAGGCGAAGTAATTTTTGCGGTATACTATATTCCTATGACTATTTCTATTGAAGCAGTAAAAGAGCTCCGTGAAAAAACAGGTATTTCTATTGCAGAGTGTCGCAAAGCACTCGAGGAAACACAAGGAGATATGGATAAGGCACTCGGATTCCTCAAAGAACGAAGTGCTATTACTGCGGCCAAGAAGTCAGATCGAGAACTTGGAAGTCATGCTGTAGCTGCATATATTCACCCAACAGGTGGTATGGGTGTACTTGTTGACTTGATGTGCGAGACAGATTTTGTATCTCAGAATGAAGAGATTAAGGCTCTTGCCAAAGATATTGCTATGCAGGTCGCTTCAATGAATCCGCTTGTTATTAAACGGGAAGATATCACGGAAGATATGATGGCAACACTCAAGGCTGAACTTGAAGAAGGTGCTGATATCGAAACAAAAATAAAAGAAGTTACGCTTTTTGAGCAACCTTTTATCAAGAATCCTGAAATGACCGTTCAAAATCTTGTTGCGCAAGCAATTCAAAAATTTGGAGAGAACGTTGTGGTAGCGCACATGACTCGCTTTGGTAACTAGCGAGTCGGTCAACACAATATGCTTCCATATATTTTTATTGGGTGTGGCATAATGGTATTGGTTACTTTATCTGTAGCGTTGACTCGACGTGCGAAAGTAGTTGAGACGGGTATTGTAGATGAGTTATACGGTGAATATGGAGGCTTAGGAGAAGTCTATATGTATCTGTACTCAATATACAGAAACATTCTACGAACGGCAGGGGCACTTAAAAAACTTGCATTTCAGTATATTTTCCATATACTAGTTCGAGTGCTCTATTACGTAAAGGATTTTGCAAATGGCGCATATGCATTTGCTCGAAATCAGTTCGTAAAAAATGCGGTAAAAAGCAAGGTTTCAGTTTCGTTTTTCTGGACTCATTTAAAAGAGTATAAAAAACAAATTGAGAAAGAACAAAAAGAATAGAATTGCCGCTTTAGCTCAGTTGGTAGAGCAACGGTTTTGTAAACCGTAGGTCGTCAGTTCGAATCTGACAAGCGGCTCTAGAAAAAAGAAAAACACTTCCATGGAAGTGTTTTTCTTTTAAATAACCCTGATGTCTTTACTTCTTTTTTGGCGTGCTTGTAGCTGAGGTCGACGTTGCGCGGAGTGATTGCGGAAGGAATGAATTGAGTTCTTCTAGAGATTTGAATCCGTAATATGACTTACCTTGAAGCACAAGAGCAGGAAGGGTATTTTCTACCTTGTAGACGCTTAAAAGTGTTTTGATAGCAGAGAGATCAAGCTCGGCGTCAAATGAGTACACACGAAGGTCAGGATAGTTTTTACGTACTTCGGTGAGGACATACCCTTGATTTTCACAGGTAGGGCAATTCTCTTTATTTCCGTACAGGTAAATAAGAAAGACCGTCTTTTTGCCACAGGTTTCAGAGAGGCGTTTACTTAAGAGATAGTCTTTAATTTGGAGAAGTGAATAATACTGTTTGAGGTAGAGTGTCTCGCTGTCTGCAAGGCCTCGTTCACTTTCAAGGCGAGTGAGCTTGTCGCCAAGTGCGCCGATCTCACCAGAGAGAATAGAATTGTCCACGTCACTACATTGTACTTCACGAAGAAGATCAAATTGTGTTTCTGATGAAAGAATGTCGAGTGCGATACGTTGTTCGATTGATTTGATGTTCTCGGACTTCTTGTTGCTTAAATAATCAGAAAGCAGAAACGCACCTCCAAAGATGCTTACAGTAATAATGAATGAAAGAATGTATTTTGAAAATTGCATGATTGTAATGTTGCTTTATCTCCAACTATTATGCTTTCCACGCAAAAGGTCAATACCTGCGCGCCAAAGCCAAAACGGAGCAAGGATTGGATAGACCACAAAGAACGAAACAAGCTCTAAAAGTGAGCCTCGTTCGCGGGTCATACGGATACCAAAGCTAATGAGTGTAAGGGTAATGACAAAGAGTAGTACCGCTAGAAGTGAGAGAGTGCTTGTGTCTATGTAAAACCAGTCAAAATTAAAGTTAGGTGGCGTGATTCCTGTCGCACTTACTTTTCCAATTTTCTCTCCAACCCATTGGCTAAAATGTATAACTGAGTACATGCTTATAAAAAGCGCAATGAAGTAGTAGACAACTGCCATTGGGAGGATGAGCATACCAAGGTGTCCATACTGAACTCTAAAAAAAAGTTCACGATAGTCTATGAGGTTGAGAAGGTTTCCTTGCACCCAACGAAGTCGTTGACGGAATAGTCTGTATGGTGTTGCAGGAGTTGTGGTGTAGACAAACGCACGTGGTGCATTACCAATTTTGTAGCCATGCTTATGCATGCGAAGGGCAATTTCAAAATCTTCGGTATTGTAGGCCTTTTTGTAAAGCCCTAGATCTTCGAACACTTTTCTTCGGAATATAGAGAATGGTCCAGGAGTCACCTGAATAGCGCTTAAATCACCAAATATACGCTTAAGGAGGGCGCCAACGGTGTATTCAATCTTTTGTGCTCGTTGTATGAAAGTCTTTGGGGACTTCACAATCATACACGGAGTCACTGCCATCATATCGGGATTTTGAAACACTTGAATTATTTCTTGAAGTGCGTTTTTGTCTACAAATGAGTCGGCATCAAGACAGCCAACGAGCTCTGCTGTTGTTTGGTTGATACCAAAATTTACAGCAGTATGTTTGCCACCATTTTCTTTGCTGAATATTTTTATTTGAGGTTCGTGCTCAAACTCTTGGGCGATTGAGAGGGTATTGTCGGTACTGCCATCATCTATGACGAGAATTTCAAGTTTGTCTTTCGGGTAGTTGAGGGCGAGGAGGCTTTCAATGGTTCCACGAAGTGTTCGCTCTTCATTCCATACTGGTACGATGATACAGACTGAAAAAAGTGTCGGACCACCTTTTTTTACTTTTGTGAGTTTGTTCTCTTTTTTCTCAAAAAAGGTAATCAAAAGAAACACCTGAAAAAAGAGGGAAATGAAGATAATCCCGAGAATAATGACTTCCGGCGCACCTGAAAACATGTAGGGAACTATAGCATAATTTTGACATTTTTCAATTTTATGTTGACTTTGAATTATTTGTGTAGTACGAATGTATTACCACCCGTAAGGGTTCTAAGGAGAAGGATGGTGAAGAATACTTTTGGGGTGTTCCAGAATCAAAAAGGTGAATGGGTCCAATGGATTCATCTCCAGGAAGGATTCTTTCCTAATGAACATGGTTGGGTTAATCAAGCTATGGCTGGTCAGCCGTGTTGTTGGCACAAACTGATTAGCTTACCGATTTTGTCGGTCACTGATTGCTCGCACCCTCGTGTGTGAAAGCAGATGCCGGTACGCTATGCGTGCCGGCTTTTATATTCAAAACTTTTCTGTATGTTAGTATAGAAAAATGGAACAAAAAGGGCATTTACACCCACTTTCAATACTGATAAACGACATTACGCAAGCAGGGGTGAAGCTCGGCTTTGATGTTGTCGATGGTCCGGAACTCGAACAGGAGAAATATAATTTTGACATGCTCAACATCCCTTCATGGCATCCAGCGCGGGACATGTGGGATACGTTTTGGGTAAAAACGCTTGCAGAAAAAGGAAGGAGGGTAATGCGCACCCACACCTCATCTGTTCAGCCGCGATATATGGAATCCCACACTCCACCATTTGCCGTGCTTGTGCCGGGTAAAGTTTTTCGATACGAACCAACGGATGCAACCCACGAAGCGCAATTTTTTCAGATAGAAGGATTTATGGTTGGTAAAGATGTTTCTGTTGCCACGATGAAATCTTTTTTCGCGAAGTTTTTCAGTGAGCTTTTTAAGAAAGAAATTAAAGTGCGTATGCGTCCGAGCTACTTTCCGTTTGTTGAGCCTGCGGTTGAAATTGATATGAGTTGTTTCAAGTGCGGAGGAAGTGGCTGTAATACGTGTAAACATACAGGTTGGATAGAAATTATGGGAGCAGGCATGATTCATCCAAAGGTACTTGAAGTATGTGGTATTAATCCTGAAGAGTGGCAAGGATTTGCCTTTGGCGGCGGTATCGACAGAATCGCTATGATGAAATATGGCATTGATGATGTGCGGCATTTGTATAACGGCGATGTGCGTGTGTCAGCGCAATTTTAAAATATGAAAGTCTATACAGAAGTTTTAAAACAATTCATTTCTGATTTACCTGATACGGAAGTTTTAAAGTCAGTGCTTACCAATCATGCATTTGAAGTTGAGGAGGTTATCAAAAAAGAAAAAGGTGACGTTATTGATTTAAAAGTACTTCCTGATCGTGCACATGACACACTTTCTCATCGAGGTGTGGCGCGTGAGATAGCAACGCATACAGGTAAAGCGTTTAACGAAGTTGTAACACAAGTACTTGCTCCAACTGCTGGAATTTCTCCTGTATCTATGCGAATAGAGAGTGAGCTTTGTCATCGGTACATGGCTCTTCGGATAGAAAATGTGTCTATTGCTAAATCTCCAGCGTGGCTTTCTGAAACACTCGGTGCTCTTGACCAAAAAAGTATCAACACATTGGTTGATCTTACTAACTACGTACTTCTTGAACTTGGACAACCGCTACATGTATTCGATGCGGATAAAATAAGGGGTGCAATTACGGTGCGTACAGCACGTGCAGGGGAAACAATGACAACGCTCGACAATAAAGAACTCACTCTTACTGAAGAAATGTTGGTGATTGCTGATGATGAGGCTGTGCTCGCACTTGCGGGAATTAAAGGTGGGAAAAAAGCAGAAGTCGACGCAAATACAAAATCTATTATTCTTGAATGTGCAAATTTTGATTCTATTTCTGTGCGCAAAACAGCTTTTAAGGTTGGCATTCGTACTGATGCTTCAAAACGATTTGAAAATAATTATCCAGCTGCATGGGGAGAGCAAGCGTTTTTACGATATGTCTATTTGTTACAGAAAGAGCAACCTACTATTTCGTATGGAGAAGTCACTGATGTATATCCAAATCCAAAAATACCATTTCTCGCAATGGTAACAACTAAACGAACAAACGAGTGGCTCGGCACACAGCTTTCTTCAGGTGATATTTCTACAATACTCACGAAACTTCATTTGGAACATGTACAAAAAAAGGACGGCGTTTTTGAAGTAACATGTAACGACAATTTATTTAATATCCGAAGCATTGATGATCAAAAGTACGCTTCATATCAAATCATCGGGCACATTGGACGAGTGCTTGGCTATGATGCGGGCATACAGGAAAAAGAATATGCACCGATCAAGATGCAAGGACAAGTGGTGCCATATATTGCCGAGACTGACAGAATACGAAACGAACTTGTGGTACGTGGATTTGTGGAGGTGCGCACCTACCATTTTCAAAATGAAGGTGAAGAGGAGCTTGAAAATCCAATCGCAAATGATAAAAAGTTCATTCGTTCGAGTTTGTATTTAGGAATGAGTGAAGCACTTGCAAAAGCCGCCTACAACGCGCCGCTTCTTGGACGAAATGATATTTTTATTTTTGAAATAGGAACCGTTGTCACTAAAGAAAAAGGAGAAATAATTCATTTGGCCCTGTCTGGATTCAAACAAAATCAAAAGAAACAAAAGGTGATTGATGTTCTCAAACAAACCTTAAGTGAAATCGGTCTCAGTGGGAATGTGGTAAAAGAAACAGACAGTTATTTAGAAGTAGTAATTTCTTCCCACAACGAACTTTTTGAAGTAGAAAAAGATGTTGTGTTGCTCACGCATGAATCACAGTATGTAAATTGGAAACCACTTTCTGTGTACCCATTCATGACTCGCGACATTGCATTTTTTGTTTCGGAAGAGGCAAAGCAAAAAGATTTACAAGAGATCTTTCTTTTATGGGCAGGAGCACTTTGTGTACGAGTAGATATGTTTGATGAGTTTGAAAAAACACTCGAGGATGGCACTAAAAAACTTTCTCAGGCTTACCGACTTGTGTTCCAGTCACAAGAAAAAACACTGACTGATGAAGAGGTGAATGTGTGTATGCAGGATGTTGAAAAGGAAATTAAAGCTCTTGGGTGTGAGGTTCGTTAATACTCACTAACGCATGAAACTAGTTATTTTAGCAGCAGGAAAGGGAACACGAATGGGGGAACTCACAAAAGATACCCCGAAGCCAATGCTTAAAGTTCTTGGTAAAAATTTAATAGAACACAAGCTTGATGCAACACCGCTTGAACAGATTTCAGAAATTGTTCTTGTTGTGGGATATTTGCAACACGTTATTCGGGATTATTTTGGAACAGAATATAAGGGTGTTCCGATTACATATATCGAAGATACGATACAAGGAACTGGGAAAGCCGTATGGAATGCGAAAGATGTACTCAACGAACCTTTTCTAGTCATGATGGGAGATGATATGTATCATCCTGATGATGTTGCAATGATTTTAAGAACAAAGGGTGGTATTTTACTTGATCGCGTAAAAAAAGAAACAAAAAGCGGAAAAGTGATTATTCAAGATCATAAGATAGTTGATGTTATTGAGGGTGAGCTTATACAACCAGGCGAACCTATTAACGCGGCTTTTTATCATCTTACTCCAGAGATTCTTTCTTTTGATTTAGTAAAAACGCAAGATAAAGATGAATGGGGATTGCCACAGACATTGCTTGCGTATAAAGATGTGTTTCCTCTCACACCTGTGTATGCAACCCGTTGGATTCAAATTACTGCTCCAGAGGATATAGAAAAAGCAGAGAGTGAATTAGGGAAATAAAAACAGGCGGGACACTTGGTCCCGCCTTTCCGTTTTTGTAGCCATCACAATCCTTTGTTGATGACAACGAAGAGGTTTCTTGCTTTTGGGTCGCCATGTTCTTTGACCCCACGAGCATTGCTGTGCCAGACATACTGACCATGAGCGTCAACTTCCTTGTAAGTACAGCGATGGTCAATCCAGATCCTGCTGGAAGTTATCCCATACATCCTCAGCTGGGCTTTGATGAGGCTCCGAACACATATTTGCCCGAGTTCCATATCGCCTACAATGCACATACCCAAATATCGATATTTGTCCTTGATGTGACTTACAAGATGTAAGTTGCTTCGGCCCCATTTGGGGTCATCGAAGCGGTGTTGAAAGTGTGCTCCTGCTGTAATCGAGGGTAGAATATGCCACTGGGAAAACATTCGTTCTTCCGGCGTGAGTGCCTGCCAGGCAGAAGCGATGATACTTGAAATTAGTTTACTCGGACGTCCCGTATTGATTAGCGTCCGATCAACTAAACTGTCCCGTCCAGCATGGAGCAAAAAAACACGTCCTGTGTGGGTAGATACAACAATCACTGCACAGTCTGCTGCTGCGATTATGCCGGCATCGCCGCGTCGGATCTCCACCCCATCGACGAAGGGACCTCGGTGAAGCTTGCAATCGGTTCCTGGCAGGTTAAGCTGCCAGACGAAGTCCCTTTTGTTGCTAGTAAAGACGCTATTGAAGTCCGATACTCGCGGACCAAGAATGCGTCCAAGCTTGTGCTCGATAGCAATTCTGCCGAGGAGCGCGACAACTTCTGGGGCATTTGAGTCTTCATCGCCATTCTTCTGAAGACTCACAGTACTCCAGTCGGTCGGCGCACCGTACATCAAAGCAAGTGCACCGCCACAGTCGCGTACCGACGTTGGTTCAACAGCTGCTGCGGGTGATGTAACAACCTGTCCAATAATTTGGGCATTCATCTGAAACTCCTTGGTTGGTGGAAAGAACCTAACTACATTCGTACAAGAAATAGCTATATTTGTCAATGAAAAACAATGTTTTTTATGGTATACTAAAGGGAACATTGTATGGCAAAAGAAAAAGGGTACGGAGCAGCAGATATTCAAGTCCTAGAAGGGCTTGAGCCGGTGCGCAAGCGTCCGGGAATGTATATCGGGTCTACTGGTCCTGACGGTCTCCACCACCTCATTTCTGAAATTTTTGACAACTCTCGCGATGAGGCGATGAATGGTCACGCGAATCATATTGAAGTTGCGCTTTTGCCTGGCAACCGCGTACGAGTGGTAGACAATGGTCGTGGTATTCCTGTTGATATTCACCCAAAAACAAAAGTCTCTGCACTGGAAACAATTATGACCACTCTCCACGCTGGTGGAAAGTTTGGTGGTGATGGATATAACGTCTCTGGAGGACTTCACGGCGTAGGTGCGTCGGTAGTAAATGCACTCTCTATTTTTTGTAAAGTGGAAGTGCATCGCGAAGGTGGTTTGTACGTACAAGAATATTCACAAGGTAAGCGTAAGGCTGCGGTTAAGAAAATCGGAAGCTCAAAGTTGCGCGGAACTATTGTAACCTTTGAGCCAGATATAGAAATTTTTAAAGAGATTTCTTTTGATTGGACAAGAATCATTAATCACCATCGTCAACAGGCATATTTAGTGAAAAAACTTCGTGTGACGGTAATTGACGCTCGTGACTATGCTGAGAAACTTGATCTCGAGGATGTGTATTACATTTCCGATCTACATCTCGAAGTTCCTTCAATGACTTTCTACTTTGAAGGTGGACTTAAGTCACTTGTACGTTTTCATAATGAGCTTTCGAAACCAATTCACAAAAATATTTTCTATGTAGAAAAAGAAATTGATGGAGTTGGGGTTGAAATCGCGCTGCAGTATGTCGATGATCTTTCGACAAAAATAATTCCATTTGCAAACAACATTCCAAATGCAGAAGGGGGTACGCACGTGACTGGTTTTAAAACAGCACTCACACGTCTCATTAACGCCTACGGTCGCAAAAGTAATATCATCAAAGAAAAAGATGAGAATCTCACAGGGGATGATGTGCTTGAAGGTATCACCGCAGTTGTCTCAGTAAAGCTTCGTGAAATTCAATTCGAAGGACAGACAAAAGGGAAGCTTGGTTCAGTGGAAGCGCAGGGTGCAGTAAACGCTGTCTTTGGGGAAGCGTTCGAACTCTTCCAGGAAGAAAATCCTGATGACGCAAAAGAAATTGTAAACAAAGCAATCTTAGCGCTCCGTGCACGTAAAGCTGCAAAGGCTGCAAAAGATGCAGTGCTTCGCAAAGGTCCACTTGAAGGTTTTGCGCTTTCTGGAAAACTTGCTGACTGTCAGACAAAAGATGTAACAGAATCAGAACTCTTTATTGTAGAGGGAGACTCTGCTGGTGGTAGTGCAAAAATGGGACGTGATAGACGTACACAGGCCATCTTGCCGCTCAAAGGAAAGATTTTAAATATTGAGCGTGCTCGCTTAGACAAAATGCTTGCTTCAGAGCAAATTAAAAATATTGTTGTGGCTATTGGTACTGCGATTGGTGACACCTTTGATATTACAAAAATCAGATACCATAAAATTATTATTGCAACTGATGCCGACGTGGACGGCGCACACATTCGAACACTTATTCTGACACTCTTCTATCGATATTTTCGCCCGGTAATTGATCATGGTTATTTGTACATTGCTCAGCCGCCACTCTATAAAATTACAAAAGGAAAGGAAACAAAGTATGCATTTAATGATGCTGAAAAGTTTGCGATCATTGGTAAAGAAAGTGATGCGGTAGAAGAAGGTGAGGGTGAAGAGGAAAATGAAGCGGAAGGCGAAGAAGTTACTGCAAAGAAAGTGCAGAAGTTTAGAATTCAGCGATATAAAGGTTTGGGAGAAATGAATCCTGAAGAACTCGGTGAGACAACTATGGATCCCAAGAAGCGCACATTGAAGCAGGTAACCATCAACGATGCGCTCGACGCAGATAAAGCGTTTGAAGTACTTATGGGTACCGACGTGCCATCACGAAAGTCGTTCATTCAAACACACGCGAAGGAAGCAAACCTTGATGTGTAGAAATTAAGATAAAAAATAAAACCGTACGAATATGTGCGGTTTTATTTTTTACTAAGGTTGCTTTATAAAGCTCGGTCTTTGATTTCTTTCAGAATGTTCTGTGTAAAATCTTCTACAGAAATGTTTTCAATTTTATTGCCGCCTCGCTTTTCTACAGTGAGCATTTTACTTTCAATTTCTTTATCACCAAGTACGATGACATAGGGAACCTTGTCTGTCTTGGCATTACGAATACGTTTACCAAGCGAGTCGTTTGAAGCGTCGAGCTCAACACGAATATCTGCTTGTTTGAGACCCTTGTATACCATGTCTGCAAACTCTGTTTGTCGCTCGCCAATAGGCACGACACGTACTTGAACTGGAGAAAGCCACGTAGGGAAGGCGCCTGCAAAGTGTTCGATCATCACACCCATGAATCGTTCAAGTGATCCGGAAATAGCTCGGTGAATAACGACAGGTCGTTCCTTCTCACCTTTTTCATTTATAAAAGATAAATCAAAACGCTCAGGGAGATTGAAGTCACATTGAATTGTTGCAAGTTGCCATTCTCGTCCAATAGCGTCTTTAAACATGAAGTCGAGTTTTGGTCCGTAGAATGCAGCCTCATCTTTTGCTGGTCTGTAGGGGAGATTTTCAGATTCGCAAACCTCAGTCAGAGCTTTTTCCGCAGTGGTCCACACCTCATCAGAGCCTAGGTATTTAGAGGTGTCATCGCCTCGAAGAGAAAGGCGTACCCAATAGCCGTCCATCATACCCATGGTTGTGTAGAATTTTTTGATGATGCCGACGATAGTTCTGGCCTCTTCGTGGATTTGCGATTGGCGACAGAAAAGGTGCCCATCGTCTTGTGTGATAGCCCGTACTCGGGTGAGTCCTCCAAGCTGTCCCGACTTCTCATCTCGGTATACGGTTGCTGGTTCAAAGTAGCGCACCGGCATATCTCGATAGCTAAATTGGTTGTCAGCAAAAATTTGCATGTGATGCGGACAGTTCATCGGCTTCATAATAAAAGCATCCTCTTTACCTTGAACGCGAAAAAGTTCATCTCCAAATTTTGCTGCGTGTCCCGATGTTTGGTACAGAGCTTCTTTGGCGATATGCGGTGTCCATACACGTCCGTAGCCTAAGTCTTTGTGCAGTTCCCATAAATAATCTTCGATTGATTTTCGCACAATCATTCCCTTTGGTTGCATAAGGGGAAGTCCTGCACCAATTAGTTCTGAAACAGTAAAGAGTTTAAGTTCTTTTCCAAGTTTTCTATGATCGCGTTTTTTCGCCTCTTCTTGCTGAGTAACGTATGCATCAAGTTCTGCTTTGGTATCGAAAGCAAGTCCGTACACACGAGTAAGCATGGGATTTTTTTCATCGCCACGCCAATATGCTCCCGCAATCTTTTCAAGTTTAAAACTCTCTGGATCAATGTCTTTCAAATCATCCACGTGTCCACCACGGCAAAGGTCGGTAAACCAGTCCGTTGTATAGAGGGTAATCACTTCACCTTTTTCTGCAATTTCTTTTATCAATTCTGACTTGTATGGATTGTTTGCAAAGTGGGTAAGCGCCTCATCTTTTGAAACTTCTTTATGAGAAAAGTTCGCACCTTTGCGGACAATTTTTTGCATCGCTTTGGTGAGCTCTTTCAGATCGTCTTCGGTTGGTTTTTTCGCTCCAAAATCAATGTCGTAATAGAAGCCAGTATCAATAGCGGGACCGAGGGTTAATTTTGCCTCAGGATAGGCTTGCAGAATCGCCATGGCAAGGACATGGGCGAGGGAGTGGCGTTTGTTGTTTAAGGCTATGTTTTCCATCCTGAAATAGTAACACATTGTTTTCAAACACGAATTTTGTGCCTGTGACCTAAGAGGCTTTAAAGGTGTCAAGACTTGCTTTTTTACCTCCTTTGCGTAAGAGTTAATAGGTACCGGTGAGAAGGTCTTCTTTTCACGTCTCCCAATAATCTCTCTAAATTTGCATTCCGGTGCATTTGCCTTATGAATAATCTTTACGATCAAAAATCAAAAAATATCCAAAAGACTTGGCTCTTGATGGTTATTTTCTTCCTGGCGACTATTGCCCTTGGTTCGCTTTTGGCGTATGTTTTTCAAACCCCTGTCATTGCCTATGCTTTTGGAATCTTTGGGATAATCTCGAATGTCACTGCCTACTGGTTTTCAGATAAGATTGCCCTTTCGCAGTCCCACGCTAAGCCTGCAGACAAAGCAGATTATCCAGAGCTGTACGCAATGATAGACACTTTGGCCAAGAGAGCAGAAGTGCCTATGCCGAAGGTGTACATTATTGAGGACCCAATGCCAAATGCATTTGCTACTGGGCGTAATCCTCAAAATGCGGCTGTTGCGGTGACTACAGGAATTCTCCCACTTCTTAACAAATCAGAACTTGAAGGCGTGATAGCGCACGAGCTTTCGCACATCGCAAACAGAGACACACTCATCATGACAGTTGTTACCGTACTCGCTGGACTTTTGAGTATGTCGGCAAACTTCTTTGCGTATGGCGGACAGATGGGTGGAAGTAGTGAAAATAGAAATCCGTTCTTTTTCTTTCTTGCAATCGCAGCGAGCATTATTGCGCCATTTGCAGCAATGATTATCCAACTCTCTATTTCTCGTAAGCGTGAATTTTTGGCTGACGCGTCAGGGGCATTACTCACCAAGTATCCGCAAGGGCTTGCTTCAGCGCTTCAGAAAATTTCTCAATTTGCTCAGCCAATGCGTCACGCCACAGAGTCAACGGCACATCTCTACATTGCAAACCCAATGGGGCATGCGTTCTCAGCTGATGGTAAAGAAAAAGTTGGTTTCATTACAAAGCTCTTCATGACGCATCCGCCTGTGCAGGAACGTGTGGACGCGCTACTTGGAAGAACTGAATAATTCTGGAATACTATATAAATATGGAAATACGAAAAAATGCTGGGTTTGTGAAGTGGGTAGTAGCTATTGCTATCATCCTTGCTATCGTTGCTTGGACTACAGGTAAGTACAATTCATTTGTTGCGCTTAATCAAAAAGCTGATACGCAATGGGCACAAGTTGAAAATCAATTTCAACGTCGCTTTGACCTAGTACCTAACCTTGTAAATACAGTGAAGGGTATTACAAAGCAGGAACTTGAAGTCTTTACTGCAATTGCAGAAGCACGTACTCGATATTCTGGCGCACAGACAACAGATGCAAAAGTTGCTGCAGCAAATGAATATCAGTCTGCTCTCGGACGACTTCTTGTTATCACAGAGAATTATCCTCAACTTAAGTCATCAGATTCATTTAACGCACTCATGGCGGAGCTTGCGGGAACAGAAAATCGAGTTGCCGTAGAACGAGGACGATTTAACGAAGTTGTTGGTGAGTACAATGTAGCTACAAAGCGTGTTCCAGGATCACTTGTTGCAATGCTATTTGGTTTTGACCAAAAGGAACTCTTCAAAGCACAAGAAGCTGCACAGACAACACCTGTAGTAAATTTCCAGTAGTCTCATGACAAAAAGGCTCGCACGAATTGCAAGTGTAACTCTTACGCTTATCGGTGCGGGTTTTTTTGCGTTTGCAGTGGCATATACTTCGCCGGGAAATCCAACAGGGTTTGTAAATGATTTCGCAAACATTCTTGATAGTGAAACAAAAGCAAATCTCGAAACAAAACTTTCTGCATTCGAACAGAGAACGTCGCATGAAATTGTTGTTGTTACCATTCCAACTCTTGACGATGACTACATCGAGAACTACGCCGTAAAGCTTTTTGAAGAATGGGGTATTGGTAAAAAAGATGCTGATAACGGAATTCTTTTTCTCATTGCTCTCAATGACAGAAAGGTGCGCATTGAAGTGGGGTATGGTCTTGAAGGCGCGCTTGTTGATAGTGAAGCAAATACTATCATTCAAGATTATGTTTTACCTGAGTTTAAGGCAGGGGATTATGTAAAAGGCATCGACGCAGGTGTTGAAGGAATAATGGCAGCAACGGAGGGAGAGATAGTGAGTACTCAGGACACGTCTTCTTCAAGTACTGATTGGGGTGAAATAGGATTCTTCATTATCTTCGCGCTCTTTTGGGGAGTGAACATTCTCATTCAGATTTTTGCTTCTTCCAAGTCATGGTGGTTGGGAGGAGTTCTCGGTGGTGGTGCAGGTGCGCTCATCACAGTATTTGGACTATTTGGAGTAACTCTTACCCTTGGAATCATTATCTCTGCCATCTTTGCAATCCTTGGATTATTGTTTGATTATGTTGTTTCAAAAAATTCTGATTCCATCTTGAAAAAGTTTCGCAAAGGTGGCGATGGGGGAATGTGGACGGGTGGAGGCTTCGGTGGCAAATCATCTGGCGGAGGGTTTGGTGGTTTTGGTGGTGGAAGCTCAGGTGGAGGAGGATCATCAGGAAGTTGGTAACAAATAAATTATGTATCTTATTATTTTGAGCATCATAGGGGCAAGCATCGTCGGAGCTTTTTCAGCAAAGTTTCTTTTGCGCGGGAGCCATGTGTCGCTTGGGTTCGCTGGCGGTGCAATTTTAGGACTCGTGTTCTTGGATATTGTTCCGGAGATTTTTGAGGAAGCGGTAGCGCTGAATATTGAAATTCACATTCTTTCAATCGCTCTTCTTTGTGGATTTTTAGGAATGCATATTTTAGAAAAAGTAAGTGGCTTTCATGAGCACGGTCACGGAGAACCACATACACACAGTGGTGGCACAACTGCAGCAGGAACTCTCTCGGTACACGCACTCATTGATGGGCTTGGTATTGGCGCTGCGTATTTAGTGTCGAACACTTTAGGCACGTCTATCATCTTCGCATTCATTCTGCATAAATTTTTAGATGGAATGAATATCCAGGCAATTGCCCAGGCAAGTGCATCCAAAAATAGAAGACTATTCTTGTTTATTAATATTGCAGTAACTGTTTTGGGTGTTCTTCTTGTTTCTTTGTTCTCACTCCCTACAACCGCACTTCTATTCTTAACAGCGCTTGTTGGTGGCGTGCTCATTTACGTGAGTTCTTCGCATGTACTCCCCGAGGCGCATGAACATGAGAATTCATGGAAGACAATTATGGCAACCTTGATTGGGGTGGGAGCAGTTTTTCTTCTCTCTTTATTTCATGTATAAATAGTGGGTTCAGAAGGAGAAATGCGAGAGTGGTTTAATCGACTACCTTGGAAAGGTAGCGTGCGGGCAACCGCACCGAGGGTTCGAATCCCTCTTTCTCCGCCAGATGTCCAGGTTAGAACCTTAAAGCAAAGACGTTGTATAATATTTTTATTAGTATGGTTCCCAAGCTTGGCATCTATCACCATTACAAAAGTAAAGACAAACTCTATAAAGTTATTGGCATTGGACGCAATACTGAAAATGATTATGAAGAGATGGTTATCTACCAAGCGCTCTACAATATTCCTGAATTTGGCGGAGACGGAGTTATTTTTGTCCGACCATTAAAAATGTTTTTAGAAAATGTTACGGTTGATGGAAAAGAGATTCCACGATTTTCATTTGTTCGGGAGGAATAACTTTCGTAAGAAAAGCACATTTCCAGCCTACAAAACACGGGTATTGTTTTATTGAAATAGAGAGTACACTTAGATATATGAATACAAAACTATGGTATGGCATTGGTGTTGGTATTTTGGTTCTACTACTGGGAGTGTTTGGCTACATGATGTGGTTTGGGTCTACAAATGATGCGCAGGTAAATGAGACTGCAACAACGACTTCTGAAGTTTTACCTGGGCAAGGAACGATTGTATATCGTAACAATGTGTACGGCTTCTCTGTAGCACTTCCTGAGTCATGGCGTGGATATTCTGTAACAGAAAAAGCGCAAGGGTCATATCTTGAAGTACATATTGCGCATCCGCAATCAACTGCGCAAAATCCACGCATGGACGTACCTGTACTTGTGGTGCCTATTGCGACATGGAACACATGGTATCCAGTGGGCGCACCGGAGAGCGGACAGCATCCCTTTGCTGCACCTGTGCCTGCAACTGAACGTGCTCGAAACACAAAGTATGTATTTGCCACAGCACCACGGTACAACTTCTCATATTTACCTGGCTTTGAAGAAGTAGACGAGATTGTGAAGAAAATAACGGGACTTAATATTTTCCCAAGCCAAACATCACAGCCGTCGCAAACTAGCGCCCCTACCGAAACATTCCCACTCTTTCAGGAAGGGGAGGTGAAAGGCTAAACAAAATTAAAAAAGCGTGGTATTATAGAAAGCCTATACGGGGATACCCCGCTTTTTTAATTATATGGAAATACGCAATATCGCAATCATCGCCCACGTAGACCATGGGAAAACAACCCTTACGGACGCCCTTATGGTGCAGACTGGCATGTCTGAAGTGGGTGCTTCAATGGACTCAAACTCTATCGAAAAAGAGCGAGGTATTACTATTTATGCTAAAAACACTTCAGTAAACTACAAAGGTACAAAGATCAACATCGTGGACACTCCGGGTCACGCCGACTTTGGCTCTGAAGTAGAGCGTGTTTTGCGATCTATTGACTGTGTACTTCTTGTGGTGGATGCCCAGGAAGGTCCAATGCCACAGACACGATTTGTGCTTAAGAAGTCTCTTGAACTCGGACTCCATCCGATTGTTGTCATTAATAAAATCGACAAACCAGCATCTGATCCAAAGCGTGTGCATGACGAAGTGTTTGAACTCTTTATGGAACTCGGCGCTAATGATGCGCAGCTCGACTTCACGACTGTCTACGCAATTGGACGAGAAGGTGTGGCGATGCGAAAGCTTGAAGATGAGCGTGTGAACCTTGAACCACTTCTTGATACTGTTTTGGAAAAAGTACAAAAAGCATCAGGTGATATTACAAAACCATTTCAAGCACAAGTATTCAACCTCGCGTATGACAACTTCCTTGGACGTCTTGCGGTGTGTCGTTTGTATGATGGAAAAGTAAATCTTGGTGCGACGGTGTATGCAAAGAAAAGTGACGGAACTATTGCAACAGGTAAGGTAACAAAAATTTATACATTCAGCGGTATCAATAGAACAGAGGTGGGTGAAGCTGGTGCTGGCGATATTGCTATCATTGCGGGAATTCCTGATGTGTATATTGGTGACACTCTTTGTATGTCACAAGACACAGCAACGCTCCCCGCGATTACTATTGATGAGCCAACCATCTCCCTTACATTTTTAGTAAATGACTCACCATTTGGTGGACGAGAAGGTAAGTTTGTAACTATTCGACAAATTCGTGATCGACTTGAAAAAGAGCTCGAGGTAAACGTGGGACTTAAAGTAGACTTTTCAAATAATGATGCCTTTCAAGTGTTCGGACGTGGTGAACTTCATGTGGCGGTGCTTCTTGAAAATATGCGCCGTGAAGGATTTGAAATCCAAGTATCTCAGCCGAATGTAATCGTAAAAGAAGAAAATGGTAAGAAATTGGAGCCGTATGAAGAGGTGACCATTGACGTACCAACAGAAAGTTCTGGTGCGGTGATTGAAAAACTTACTCGAAGACGAGGAATGATTACCAACATGATGGAAAAACATGGTATTACCAGAATCAATGCGGAGATACCAACACGTGGACTTTTGGGCTATCGTGGTGAATTTGTAATTGATACTAAAGGTGAAGGAATTCTTTCTGCACAGTTTTGTGGTTTTAAAGAATGGGCAGGCGATATTAAGAAAAAAGATGTTGGCTCAATGACTACTATGACAGACGGAAAAGCGCTTGCGTTTTCACTCTGGAATCTTCAGGATCGTGGCGTGCTCTATATTGCTCCGAATGTTGAAGTCTATGAAGGACAGGTAATCGGCAATACATCAAAAGGGGATGAAATGATGGTCAACCCTACAAAAGGAAAGCAGCTTACCAACATGCGTTCTTCTGGTGCTGACGAAGCAATTACGCTCGTACCAGCATGGGAAATTACTATTGAGCGTGGGCTTGAAATCATGAACCAGGATGAATACTTGGAGATCACTCCGAAATCGGTTCGTTTGCGAAAGAAACTTCGTACAGAGACAGAACGTGCAAAAGCGGGGAGAAAATAAATGTAACTGAAAGAGAGTGTGATAAAATATCCGCATGGATTCAATTCTTAAGGCGGATATTTTCTTTTTTGTTACAACCGTTGCGGTTGTGCTGCTTACTGCACTTCTTGCAACACTGCTTGTGTATGCAATACGCATTCTGCGAACCGCCCGTGACACATCGGAAATTGTAAAAAACACCGTACAGCAAGTAAGTCAGTCGGTTGTGGGGGCACAAGAAAACGTACAAGACTTTTTGCAGAAACTAAACGTGATACAATTAATTCGTTCAGCGTTTGGAGGCAAACGTAAAAACGTCAAAAAAAATAAAAACGAAGATCATGACACACAAGAATAATACAAAAAAAGTTTCTGTTGGTGGAGCTGTCGGAATTGCCGCAGGACTTGCCGCACTCGCTGCTGGAAGCTATTTCATTTTTGGCCCACAGGGAAGCAAGAATAGAAAAGCTATTAAGGGATGGACTTTGAAAGCAAAGGGAGAGGTGGTTGAAAAAATAGAGAAACTCAAAGAGGTAACTCCAGAGCTTTACAACAAAGTTATTGATGAAGTAACTGCGAAGTATGCAAAAATTAAAGATATCAGTGCTGATGAAGTAATGGTGCTTGCATCTGATCTTAAGAAACACTGGAAATCAATTGCTCGAGATTTAGGACCAAAGAAAAAGGCTGCAAAGAAAGCAGTAAAGAAGGTTATCGCAAAGGTAACAAAGTAAACAAAACAAAACCCGCATATGCGGGTTTTGTTTTACTGTATAATGTTTTTGCATAGACCTTAGATTTACAACTTAGAATTTTTCGGTCCTCGGGTCGCAAAACCAAAACATTTGAGATTGAGTTTTGTTCAACCAGACTCTCAAAATTCTAAGTTGTAAATCTGGAGCTAAAATTATGTATAAATTTATTTTTACTCTCGCTATTGTTGCTCTTGGTGCCGTGGGGCATTTTTGGTATCAAAATGAATACAAAAATCCTACGCATAAAGAATTTGTAACGGTTACATTACAGAATGATGAAGTTGAACTTGAGGTGCTTCGTACTTTTGCACAAAAAAGCCTAGGACTTTCTTTTCGAGAAGAGCTTCCTCTAAAAACAGGACTTCTTTTTGTGTTTTCTGAAACAGCAAATCCAGAAATTTGGATGAAGGACATGAACTTCGCTATCGATATTATTTTTGTTAATACAGAGGGAAAAGTGGTGGAGATTTTTGAAAATGCCACACCAGAATCCTATTTTGAGAACCCTCCACGACTTTTTGGAACTCTTGAGGCATCACGGTATGTAATAGAAGTGCCGTCCGGTACTACACAGGATGCAGGTCTCCGCGAAGGGATGGTGATTGAGGAACTTGTATCTTTCAGGTAAACAGAACTTCTTTTTCTATTCAAGATGCGCTAGTATAGCGGTACCCACACCGCGCAATCGCGTCTATGAAAATAGATGAGGAAAGTCCGAACACACCCATGTAAAAGTGGAGCAGGGTAGCGGGTAACGCCCGTCTTGGGTAACCAAAGAGGTGCGAGCAGAGACGCTTTGATCGAAAGAAAGAAGCATCCGTTAGGATGAGTTTTGTGGCAACACAAAAGTGAAACGGCTAAATCCTTACTTGTGTGCAAGACCGTGTCCGCCTTGTGCGGAAGAGTCGCTTGAGGTGGTAGGTGACTATCATCCTAGATACATGATTGCTTCCACATGCAAATGTGTCAGACAGAATTCGGCTTATAGGTGTGAGTACAGATCAAAAATCCCGAGATAATACTCGGGATTTTTGCTTACTCGACTGTTCTCTATTTATGTTTGAAATTGCTATCTATTACAAAAATGCTGCGATATAATAAAAAGCATATTATTTCGTTTATGCAAAACACACGTATTGGTTCATTTTTAAACTCGGTTTCAATATGGAGTACCATCTTAGTTCCTGTTGTCGCACTGCTCGGCTTCGCACCCTTTGCTCCGTTATGGGTTGAGGGTTCGAAGGTTTTGATAGTCGGACTACTTGTTACTATCGCCGCTCTCACATACGTGGCATCAGGTTTATTTGAAAAACGTTTTTCTTTGCCGCACGTACATGTTCTTTTGGGAACTGGTTTGTATGCACTAACAACCTTTTGCGCAACGTTGTTTGTAAAAGGTGGCACGGTTTCTCTATTTGGAATTGGTATTGAAGCTTGGACAGTGACTCATATTTTTGTCGGGCTTCTTTTCTTTGTTTTGGTCTCAGTGCATGCGCAAAATGCTCAGGTGCGACGAAAGTTTATTTATGTTCTCATTTGTGGAGCATTAATTTCGATACTGTTTCAGCTTCTACGAATAGTAAGTGTGGGAGCGGTAGGTAACTTTTCTATTTTTACAGATCCAGTGATAAATACTCTTGGAAGATGGTTTGATCTTGGCATTGTCGCACTTCTACTTACTCTCGTTGCGCTTGTTGTTTTTGCCGTAAAAGCACAAACACGAACGATGCAAATTGCCGTCGCTCTTTTATTTACGATTTCTTTTGCATTTTTTGTGATAGTTTCTCCACTTGTTGGGCTTATCCTTCTTGCGTTAGGGGCTATTATCGTACGATACGTCCTTGATATGCATGCGGAATCTTCAGTAAGAAAAAGTCTTGCAACAGGTACACTTCTTGTTGTGGTAGTATTTTCATTTGTTGCTTTTGTCTTTCAGGGACTTACAGGTCGTTCGCCATTATTTTTTCAAAGTGAAACTGTTCCAACATTCTCTCAAACAAGAGTTGATATTGCGTATAGAGATTTTCCAAGTACATTCATTTCTGATTCATTTATTGTTGTAAAAGGAACCGTACAGGAGTCACCTGTGTTTGGTGTAGGAGCCGCTCGCTTTCAAGAGGCATGGGCAAAATATCGACCTCTCGCTCTCAATGAAACAGCCTGGTGGGCCACTGATTTCGGCATTGGAAGCGGTGTTATTGTCACTGTAATTGTGATGTTTGGGCTACTTGGGCTACTTGGGCTGCTTGGATTTCTCTTTGTTGTTATTCGAGGTATTTTACAGTCATTACGATCAAGTAATCTTGAAGAGAAGATAAGTGCGCTTTTGGCTGCAATCGCATGGGCTTTTGCTCTCGTGCAGACTCCATCGGTTGGACTTATGATAGTTATGTTTACACTCACCGGAATTGTTTTCTCTTTTAAACAAGGTGTTGTAATTATTCTTACTCAAAAATCACACGCAATACTTGCGTTCCTTATCGCCGCGCTCGTACTCACTCTCCCTATTTTTGGTGTATGGAGTAGAACTTTCGCACTTACCTATGTGACGCGTTCTGAACGAATGGTTACAAAAACACCTGCTCAATTTACAGAAGGTGAAGCTCTTTTGCGGAAGGCAATTTCTATTGTTCCACATGAAGTCTACTACCAAGCACTTGCTACGGTGCAGCAGAGATCTCTTTCGGAAATTTCTACAAAAATTGCAAGTAAGGAAATCAAAGAACAAGAGCGGGTGCAACTTTCTACGGAGTTTAATCAAAAGGTAAACGATACTATCACAACCTATACCCAAGCTATTACTGCAAATAAAAATAGCTATGTAAATTATTTTAGAAGAGCGCAGTTCCTTTCGAATTTCTTAGGACAAGAAAATGATGCAACTATTTTTGCAACAGCGCGTGCTGATGTAAAAGTTGCACGAACACTTGCTCCAAGCAATGCAACAATTGATATTCTTGAGGCGCAATTATATTTGCAGAAAAATAACCCTGACGAGGCACAGAAACTTCTTCTTGATGCCATTGAAAAGAAGGCAAATTATACTGATGCGGCGATTATTCTCTCACAGTTAAAGATTAAGCAGGGTAATTTGAAAGAGGCTTTGACTGCTGCTGAGTATGCGGTCCGAACAAATATAAACAATTCACAGGCGTTATATATTTACGGACAATTACAATTTGAAGCGAAAAATTACCTTGCGGCTTCACAAGCATTTGAACAAGCCCTCTCTGTTCAGGGAAGTGTCCCCACAGAAATAGGCAGTCTTCTTGCTGAGAGTTATGTTCAGATAGGGGAGACAGCCAAAGCTCAAGGAACATATGAGGCGCTTCTAAAAATGGATCCAAATAATGTTCAAATTAAGGCGATCTTAGCAAAATTAAAGCAGACCTCAGCAACAGAAACACCTTCTCTTCCTAAAAAATAAGTCTTTCACGGGATAGGAAATAAGGTACAATAGGAAGAATGGTTTCTGCTTTCATACAGAAGTTAACCCAAGAGACATACTCGATGCACAAAGCCGCACTACTCATTGCGGCTTTGTCGCTTGTGGCACAGTTACTTGCCGTAGTGAGGGATAAGATGCTTGCGCATTATTTTGGAGCTGGAGGAGACTTGAGTTTGTATTATGCGGCTTTCCGTATTCCAGACATGGTCTACGCATCTCTGGCCTCTGTTATGGCTGCGATAATCATCCTACCTATTTTAACGGCAGCGTATGAAGTTTCACTTGAGCGAGCGCAAAAAGTAATGTATTCGTTACTTACTGTTTTTACAATGGTTATTGTTGTGTGTTGTGCGGTATTGTATTTTTTTATGCCAGCCCTTGTTTTATACATTGCTCCTGGATTTTCTTTTGAACAACACGTCCAATTAACTTTACTATCACGAATACTACTTTTGTCGCCGATTATTTTGGGTATATCAAACCTCATTGGCTCCGTTCTTCAAATGAAGAAGAATTTTTTCATGTACTCATTGGCACCTGTTTTTTATAATATAGGTATTATTCTTGGGATAGTAACGTTTTCGGGTACTTACGGTATTTTAGGTGTTGTTTACGGTGTAATTTTTGGAGGGTTGTTACATATTGGTATACAGATTCCTGCTGCGTATGTATATAAATTAATTCCTCGGTACACATTTTCTATTGATTGGAAACTTATTCGTGAAGTTTTCTTTATCGCATTGCCTCGTATTGCTACTTTAGGCGCAATACAGATTACTCAAACATTTCTTGTTGCCCAAGCAACGTACATTGCTCTCGGGTCTGTAGCTGTTTTCACACTTGCGTTTAATGTGCAGACGGTACCACTGACACTTATTGGTCTGAGTTACTCAGTCGCCGCATTTCCAGTAATTGCTGAGTATGTTCAAAAGAAGCAATTTGAAAATTTATGGGGAAGTATTGCCTCTGCAATTCGGCACATTATTTTTTGGTCGGTACCTGTTACTTGTTTTGTCATTGTTTTACGTGCTCATATTATTCGGCTTTTGTACGGATCAGGTGCATTTGATTGGACAGACACTCGGCTCACAGCGGCAGTTCTTGCGGTCATGGTAATCGCCTTGGCCGCCCAAGGTGTGTCGCTTCTTCTTATGCGTGCGTTGTATGCTCTCAAGCATGCGTATACACAATTAGTGGCGCAGATTATTGCTTTCGGTGTTACGTACCTTATTGCAATGTATGGCATGGCGGTATGGCAGAAAAATCTTGTCGTACAGTATTTCTTTGAAAACCTATTTCGTGTAAATGACATTCCGGACACTTCGATACTAATGCTTGGATTGGCGTACATGTGTGGGGCAGTAACGCTCACAATCTTCTTGTGGGTTGTTCTTCGCATCCATGTTCCTTTTGCTCGATTCGCCGCATTTCGTCGAGTGTTGGTGTTCTCGTTTGGAGCATCAATTACCGGAGCATTTGTGACCTATACCACCCTTACCGTATTATCTCCTTACGTTAATCTGGATACATTTGTGGGCGTTGCTCTCCATGCCATTTTTGCCTTTATTCCTGGGGCTATTGCATGGTTTTGGATTCTCTATATACTAGGCTCAGTAGAACTGCATGAGTTTATTCATGCGCTTAAGAAGCGTTTTTGGAAGACTGACATTGTTCAGGGGGAATTGCAGGAGTTATAACTATGGATCTCGCACACATACGAAATTTTTCAATTATTGCCCATATCGACCATGGAAAATCCACACTTGCTGACCGGATGCTTGAAGTGACGCATACTATTGAAGCTAGAAAAATGCGTGACCAGGTACTTGACTCAATGGAGCTTGAACGTGAGCGAGGGATTACTATTAAGATGCAGCCGGTGCGCATGGAGCATCGGGTAGCAGGTGTTGATTATATTCTGAACCTCATCGATACCCCAGGGCACATCGACTTTTCGTACGAAGTTTCGCGATCATTGAAAGCTGTTGAAGGTTCCATTCTTCTTGTTGACTGTACGCAGGGTGTGCAGGCACAGACACTCACAACGCTTCAAATGGCACAGGAATCAAATCTGACTATTATTCCAGTGCTCAGCAAAGTAGATTCGCCACTTGCGCGCAAAGATGAGGTTCGAGAAGAAATAATGCAAATTCTTAAGTGCAAAGCAGAAGACATTAAAGAAGTTTCAGGAAAGACAGGAGAAGGTGTGCTTGAGCTTCTGACTCATATTGTTGAGACCGTACCTGCGCCGGTGGTAGAGTATACCGGTCCTCAGGATGTTCGTGCGCTTATTTTTGACTTTGAGTACTCAAATCACCAAGGGGTAATTTTGTACACACGTATTCTAGATGGGTCTATAAAAAAGGGTGACCAACTTGTGTTTGTTGAGTCTAAAGAAAAGTTTTTTGTACATGAAATAGGAATGTTTCATCCAGGTAAGGTAGAAGCAGAAGCACTTTCATGTGGCGAAATTGGATATATCGTAACTGGAGTTAAACAGCCAGGTGTGGCACGTGTAGGTGATACAGTGACTCTTTTTAAAAAACCTCTCCCTGCCTTTCCAGGTTACAAAGAGCCACACCCTCTCGTGTTTGCTTCAATCTACCCAGAAAGTCAGGATGATTTTACGTTGCTGAAGTCCTCAATTATGCGACTCAAACTTTCGGACTCGTCGTTTACATTTGAAGAAGAAAGTTCTGGAGCGCTTGGACGTGGTTTTCGGTGTGGTTTTTTAGGAATGTTACATTTGGAAATTATTACCGAGCGTTTGCGCCGTGAATTTAACCTTGACCTCATTATCACGACTCCGTCTATTCACTACGATATAGAGTATAAAAACGGAAAAACCGAGCGTGTCTATTCTCCGGTATATTTTCCTGATGATGGAAACTATGTTCGGTGTTTTGAACCATGGACAAATATGCAAGTGATTACGCCGATTGATTACATTTCTCCAATCATGCAGCTTTTGTATGAACATGAGGCAGAAACGGGGGACACAGAAGTTTTTGGTGATAACCGTATGGCGATTCATCTCAAAATGCCATTACGAGAACTGATGCGTAACTTTTTTGATGAGCTAAAGAGCGCAACGTCTGGGTACGCATCTGTTTCTTATGAGATTGCAGAAATGCGAGAAGCTTTTGTAGAGCGCATTGATATATTGGTTGCTGAAGAGCTCGTACCAGCTTTCTCGAGAGTTGTTTCTACGCGTCGAGTGCAAGAAGAGTGTGAGGATGCAGTTGAGAAGTTGTTCAAACTTTTACCGCAAGAATTATTTGTTGTTAAAATCCAAGCAAAGGCACATGGAAAGATTGTTTCTTCTCGAACACTGAAAGCACTTCGAAAAGATGTAACGGGGTATTTGTACGGCGGTGACATCACTAGAAAAATGAAACTTCTTGAAAAGCAAAAGAAAGGAAAAAAGAAAATGCTTGGTAGAGGTAAGGTCCATCTTGGACATGATGTCTTTATGAAAATGATGAAGCAAGAATAAAATCCCTGAATGCTCAGGGATTTTATTTGACCACTCTTTTTTAAAGTGCGAACGGGAGAGCTGATATTGTCATTGAGACAATCACTAGTATTGCAATCACAATCCAGAACACTTTAATGAAGGTTTTACTCTTTTTACTGTATAACATATAAGAATAATGATATCCTAGCAGATATATGTCATATTCGCCAAGAAAGAAGGGTAGTTTCTTGTCTTCTCCGTTAGTGCTTATTCTTGTTGGACTTGTAACGCTGTACGTCATTTTCCAGGTTTGGGATGTCTATTCAAAAAAGCAATATACAAAAAGTCTTCTCGAAGAGAGTAAAACCTATCATAATGCAGTCTCACAATCACTGGTAGATGTTGAGGAAAAACTTGCTTTACTTGAAGATGTTCGGGGTAAAGACGCGTATGTGCGTGAAAAAGAAGGAATGCTCCTTCCTGGCGAAGAAGTATATGTGATTGTGGATACTCCTAAGCTTCAGGCAAGCTCAACTTTACAATCAAAAAAGTCGTGGATAAAGAAAATAATTCCATTTTTAGACTAGATTTTCGAGCGTTGGTATTTAGTGATTATTTTGTGTACTATAGACCTATATGAAAAAAGTAGAGATTTACTCAACCCCAACATGCCATTTTTGTGATCTTGCAAAGCATTATTTTGCAGATAACAATATTGAGTATACAAACTATAACGTTGCAGAAGACCAGGCTCGACGTGCTGAAATGGTTGAAATAACAGGGCAGCTTGGAGTACCGGTAATTAAAATTGAAAACGATATTGTTATTGGATTTAATAAGGAAAAGATTGCAGAGCTCCTTGAGATTAAGTAAATAGAAATGCACCCGAAAGGGTGCTTTCGTATTGCCCCTGTAGTTCAACGGATCGAACAACTCCGTCCTAAGGAGAAGATGTAAGTTCAATTCTTGCCGGGGGCACACAGGTGATATAATTATTTTATATATGGAACCACAAGATAAACAACTTCAAGAAATTCTTGAAATCTCGCGCGAGAACAATCAGCTACTCAAAGGTGTTCATCGCCGAGCGCGTTGGGGGATGTTTTTCTGGATAGCGCGTTGGGTAATTGTGGTGGGTATTCTTTTTGGTGCGTACTACTATGTTGAGCCGTATGTACAGAAGGTGACGGATACATATCACAAGACATCAGACACGTTCAAGCAGTTTCAGTCTACGGCAGACAAGGTGCAGGGTATGTTTGGGACAGGAACTTCAACCCAAGCAACTTCAACAGAACCTTCAGTTTTGGATACTCTTTTGAAATTTCTCGGTCAGTAGTCAGTATTTTGTGATAGGGCGTTAATTTGCTATAGTATTTCCACATGCTTGAGTAGCTCAGTTGGTAGAGCGCTTCCCTGAAGAGGAATAGGTCGCCGGTTCGACCCCGGCCTCAAGCACATAAACGAAGTTTATTGATTGTGGAAGAAGTGACCCAATGTCACTTCTGTCCGGGGTCGAAAGACTTTTCATTGAGTACGAAGAGCTTTGCTCTGAGTAGCCATGAAAAGTACCCGCGACCGTAGGGCGAGACCCAGGGTCTCAAGCACCTTATAATTAAAAAACCGCATTTGATGCGGTTTTTTAATTATATACTTTTCACACGAATCTTTGTCTGACGATTTTTGTCGAGTTTTGGAAGTCGGAGAATGAGAAGTCCATGTTTTTCTACAGCATCAGCTTCTTCAATAACGATTTCATGAGGAAGGGTAACGGTACGAGAAAATGCTCCCCAGTATAATTCTTTAATAAAATAACCATCATCTTGAATCTGTGTATTTGGCTCACGTTTCCCTCGAATAATGACATGGTCTCGGGCGATATTGAGCTGAAGGTCATCAGGGCGCACGCCTGCAACCATAGCCTCAAGAATAATTTCTTTATCAGTTTCGTACATGTCGACAGAAAGCTGACCTTCCTCCTCAGTGTCTTCTTGAGAAAGTCCTGCACCGTCTTCGCTACGTACTTTAAGTGGACCGAAATCTTTTTTACCAGATACGTGCTGTGGTAATTCATTTGCATTTTCTTCCAGTCGAACAGTACCAAGGAGTCGTTCGAAAATAGATGGTTTTTCTTTATTCATATTTTTGTGTGTGATAGGGTGCAAGTTCTTTTAGTCTTTCAAATAGTATTATAACCCCTAATCCCAAAACCCACACGAAGCTAAACACACGGAGAGTCTCAGTGTGTGGCGCAAAGATAATAAGTTTGTTAAAAATAACATGAAGTCCTGTGGCGAGCGTTATACCGATAAGTATAGCTAGGAAGCGCACAAATCTTGATCTAAAGAAGGCAAGTCCAATAAAAATACCCAAGATGCCACTTGCTCCAACATGTAATAATGATGCGCCGATAAACCGTAGAAATTGCCCACCAAAGGCACTATCAAGTGGAGCGCCGAGCGAAAGTGCTTGATATAAAAAGAAGGAGTTCTCAGCTGCTGCAAAACCAAGGGCGGCGGTAACCATGTAAATCGCAGGGTCAGTTGCTTCGTTTATAAATTTACTTCGTGCGTTAATGAACCAGTAAGCAAAAAGCTTCAACACCTCTTCTATAAACGACCACGCAATGATAAGACCCATACCAGCAACAAAAGGGTACACTGCCCGCTCAAGAAAGAGTGCAGCAGGCACCATGATCATTCCAGTTACGAATGTGAGAAAGACCATTGGTTTTGGTTCAGGCTCGCACATGTATGCAACCGTATCTTGATTTTTACATTCATCCTCACGAAGCCAAAAAAAGAGCCAAATAAGTGCAGGAATGAGTCCGCCAATAAGTGCCACAAGAACTCGTTCTTGAAACGGAGTGACCGAATTAAAAATTGCTAGGAGTGTGTCGGCCATGATTGAATAAGAAGAAGATTTTCTTTATTGTCTCCGTGCATAATTTCCCACACAGCTTCTGTAACGAAAGGCATGAATGGGTGTAGTGCCCTTAATTGTTCTGAAAGCAAAATGTTCATGAGTATTTGAACGCTTTGTTTATCCGAAACATTTTCAGATTGAAAGCTTGGTTTTGCTTCTTCGATGAGTACGTCTGCAAAAGTATGCCAGAAATAGGAGTAGAGTTTTTCACCCGCTAGATAAAGATTATATTTTTCTGTGTCCTCGGTGATATCTTTGAGTACTGCTCGCCACGTTGCCAAAGTCGCCAGATCTTTTTCAGTGAGAAGTTTTTCATCAATTACAACATCGCCACTATTTGAAAGCACAAAACGGGAAGCGTTCCAGATTTTATTTGCAAAGTGTTTGTAGGCTTTTACTTTTTCGTCGTAGAGTTTGAAGTCATTTCCAGGCGCATTTCCCACAATGAGTGCCATGCGAAGCGCATCGGTTCCATATTTTTCTGTGACTTCAAGAGGGTCGAGCGCTGTTCCTGCTGACTTACTCATTTTTTTGCCATCTTTACCGAGTGCGAGCCCATGCAAGTACACTGTTTTGAAGGGTACTTCACCGAGTAAGCATGTGGACATTAAAATCATGCGTGCTACCCAAAAGAAGATAATATCTCTTCCAGTTTCAAGTAAGTCGTTTGGGTGATATGTTTTAAAATCGTTTGTTTCCTCTGGCCAGCCAAGCGTAGAGAATGACCACGTTCCAGAAGAAAACCATGTGTCGAGCGTGTCCTCGTCTTGTATCCAGTCGTCACCTTCAGGTGCTTTTTCGTCGCAATACAACGCGTCATTTTTATACCAAACAGGAATTCGGTGTCCGTACCAAATTTGTCTGCTAATGCACCAGTCGCGGAGATTGTTTATCCAGTGTTCGTATACTTTTGCAAATCGGTCTGGAAGAATGGTTGTTGCGCTGCTTTCTACTGCTCTGTGCATTAAAACTTTAAGACTCACAAGCTCACCCTCTTTCGCAATAGTTTTGTCTTTGTGTGGAAATGCGAATTCTTTGTTTACCGCCACAAACCACTGGAGTTTTGGAAGTGGTTCGATAATAGCTCCTGTTCTCTCCGCAGTAGAAACATTTTGTGTAATTTTCTTTTCTTCAATCATTAATCCCGCATCACGAAGCTTTTGGGCAATAATCTCTCGTGCCTCAGCCGTCTTTTTACCCACAATATCTTCTCCCCCGACAGTCATTTTTCCTTTCTCATCAATTACTTGTACAAAAGAGAGGTCGTTTGCTCGTGCCATTTCCTCGTCTACTTTTGAGTGTGCAGGAGTTACGCCGAGTGCGCCAGTACCAAAATCTTTCTCTACATTCCGGTCCGCAATAATTTTTATAGAAATGGGTACACCACAGAAAGATGTTTCAATTGTTTTGCCTACAAAAGATATGTAGCGTTCATCATCTGGATGCACAGCAACTGCCGTGTCGCCAAACTTTGTTTCAGGACGAGTTGTGGAGATTGCGATAGGGAAGTCAGTCGAGTATTTAAATGTGTAGAGTGTTGCCTCACGTTCTTCATAGACAATCTCATCATCAGAAATAGTGGTCTGACCTTTTGGGTCCCAATTGATAACACGCTGACCTCTATATATTAGTCCTAAGTCGTACATCTCTTTGAATGCTTTGTATACAGCCTTGTTACGCTTTTCATCTAAAGTGAATGCTTCACGACTCCAATCAAGTGAACTTCCTATTGATTTGCATTGACCGACGATAGTGTCGTGACTTTCCTGGGCAAAGATACCAATTCTTCGTAAAAGCTCTTCTCGTCCTAAGTCATAGCGAGATTTACCTTCTTTCTTTGAGATTTCTTTTTCTACTCTGGACTGTGTGGCAATAGCAGCATGGTCGGTGCCAGGAAGCCAGAGTGTTTTGAACCCCTGCATGCGCTTAAAACGTACGATGGTGTCCTGAATCGCAAGCATGGTGGCATGGCCGCAATGAAGGGTACCTGTTACATTCGGTGGCGGCAGAATGATTGAGAAAGGTGTCGTATGTCGAGAGGGTAAGTTGTTGGGGTTAAAATAGCCAGAATCTTCCCATCGTTTATAAAGACGAGCTTCGTGCTCCTTGGCATCATACGGCTTTTCAAGCGGGCTTACGTCTCTTTCGTGCATAACTCTTTTATATTTCAAGTATATCACGTATACTCCTCTCTACATTTTCCTATCATGTACGAATACCGAGGCGACACAGAAAACCCCATTCCACGAAAATTTCGAGTTGGTAAGTCGCGTACCGGCTTCGGACTTTTTGCTACGAGCCTCATCAAAAAAGGAGAAAGGATTGTTGAGTACGTTGGGATTGTTTTGAATGATAAAGAAGCCGAGAAAAGAAAGCATAACAAATACCTCTTTGATGTTCGGAAGAATAAAACAATTGACGGTACGCCACGTTGGAACGTTGCCCGCTACGCAAACCACTCATGTGACCCAAATGCTGAGTCTGAAGAAGATCGTCGTGCGCGCATATATATCACCGCCACACGCAACATCGCGCCTTCTGAAGAAATAACATTTGATTACGGAGAAGAGTATGTTTTGGAACATATCACACCATTTGGATGTCGATGTTCTTCGTGCGTACTTAAGAAAGAGCTTCTCGATTAACGAAGTCGGAAATATTTTCGCACAGGAAGCATGGTTTCATTGTCTTGCGCGACAATATACATGAGAGCACTCTCAAGTTGGTATTCAAGTTCCAAGAGACGGATAAAGGCGTCGCATACATAGGGATATACCCACACACCTCGCTCTAAATGCATGAAGCCGTAGTCTTTAATTTTTGTACGAATATACTCACGATTGTTTCGTGTGGTCTCTAGGCTTTCAAAAAGAATAATGCGAAAGCGCTTGTCCCAGTGAGTCTTTTGTTTTTGGGTAGCACTTTCAAGGTATACACGTCCTTTTTCTGTAAGAGTAGGGTAGATGCCGCGCTCAAGGCGGATGTAGGAGTCTTTTTGCAGGTGGTGCAGGATTTCGTCTGCTCTTCTCGGACGGAGACTCACGTTTTTTGTCTGTAGTTTTGCAATAACAGAGGGGATAGAAACTTTTCTTTTGAGTGCAGAGATTGTTTTTAAAAAAGTAAACATAGTTTCTTTGCTCAGTGCTCGCGGATCACGTTTTTGTTTTCTTTGTTTCACTATAAGAGTATATAATATGTACCTATATATTGCTATAGACATATACACATACAAACTACAAAATCTTATTTTTCTTTTTTATATAATAAATACAAGTATAAAAAAAGTTATCCACATGTTTCGTGTATTTACTATTGATTTGTATTCTAGATGTTCGATAATTATATGTAGGAGCACATTGTGATGTACATCATTCACGTACGTGAAGTGAGTCGGGTACTCGCCACAGGTGACTCTTTAATACATACGACACATACATGGCAGCAAAAAAGAAAGCAGCAAAAAAAGTTGCTAAAAAAACAGTAAAGAAAGTTGCAAAGAAGAAAACTGCAGCTAAGAAGAAACGATAGTTTCTGCTTTACCAAAAACACCCGACCCAAATCGGGTGTTTTTGTGTTAAAATAGCTTGGTTATGTCATTATTAAAGACACTTCTGGCATTTGGGACTGAGGAATATAAGCTTTTAAAGCGCTTTAAGAAGCGGGTAGCTGAAATAAACGCGCTTGAACCACTATATAAGGAGCTTTCCAATGATGCCCTGACTCTTAAGACACAAGAGTTTAAAACTCGTCTAGCTACAGGGGAGACACTTGATGATATTTTGCCTGAGGCGTTTGCTTTGGTGCGCGAAGCTTCTCGAAGAACGCTCAATGAGCGACATTATGATGTTCAACTTATTGGTGGGCAAGTGCTTCATTATGGAGCCATTGCTGAAATGCGAACTGGTGAAGGAAAAACACTCGTTGCCACACTTCCTGCATATTTAAATGCGCTCACTGGTAAAGGTGTACATGTTATTACGGTAAACGATTATCTTTCACGTCGTGATGCTGTGTGGATGGGGCAGGTATACAATCTTCTCGGGCTCTCTATCTCTGTTGTTAATCACGAATCTTCATTTCTATACGATCCAACACATACAGAAAAAGATGCACTCCGCGATGATGTTGCGACATTTAAGGTTGTCTATGAATTTTTGCGACCATGCACTCGTAAAGAGGCGTATGCGGCAGATATTACCTATGGTACAAACAATGAATTCGGATTTGACTATTTGCGTGACAATATTGCTAACCGAGAGGATCAAATAGTACAACGTGATTATAACTTTGCCATTGTGGATGAAGTGGACTCTATTTTAATCGATGAAGCGCGCACACCACTCATTATTTCGGCTCCAAGCGCGGAGTCCGAAGACCTTTACAAGACATGTGCAACTTTGGTTGAAAAGCTTATTGAGCAAGAGCACTATGTGATTGATGAAAAGAGAAAAGCTATTTCCCTTACCGACGCTGGTATCAATAAAGCTGAGGAGCTTTTGAATGTTTCTAATATCTATACTGAAAAGGGAATTAAGTTTGTTTACCATATAGAGACTGCGGTAAAAGCAAAGGCGGTGTTCTTAAAAGATCGTGACTATGTGGTGAAAAATGGTGAAGTGATAATTGTGGACGAATTCACTGGACGTATGCAGCCAGGACGTCGTTGGTCAGATGGTATTCACCAAGCTGTTGAGGCAAAAGAGCGCGTGTTGGTACAAAAAGAATCCCGAACGCTTGCATCTATTACCTTTCAAAACTATTTTAGGTTTTACAGCAAGCTCTCTGGTATGACCGGAACCGCTGAAACTTCAGCGGAAGAGTTTGAAAAGGTATACAACATACCAGTCGTAAAGATCCCAACACATCGAAATATCCAGCGTATTGATAACCCTGATCTTATTTTCCAAACCGAAGCAGGAAAGTTTAAAGCTATTGCGCGGAAAGTGAAAGAGTTGAATGCAAAAGGACAACCAGTGCTCATTGGTACGACCTCAATTGATAAGAATGAACTTCTTGCAGAGTACTTTAAGCGTGAACAGATTCCATTTGAGATGTTGAATGCGAAAAATCATGAACGGGAAGGAGAGGTGATTGCACAAGCTGGAAAAAAGGGAAGTGTGTTTTTGGCAACAAACATGGCAGGTCGTGGTGTGGACATCAAGCTCGGCGGTCTTCCTCGCAGTAAAGGATCAGAAGAAGATGTGAAAAATCTTGGTGGACTCTATGTACTTGGTACCGAGCGTCACGAAGCACGACGTATCGACAATCAGCTCCGTGGACGATCTGGACGACAGGGTGATCCAGGTGAGACACAATTCTTCGTGTCACTCGAAGATCATCTTATGCGAGTCTTTTCTCCAGACACTATGAAGTGGGCGATGGGTAAAGCTGGTGTTGCTGAAGACGAGCCACTTCAATCGAAACTCATTTCTCGATCAATTGAAAGCGCACAGAAAAAGATAGAAGGACTTCACTTCGACAATCGAAAGACTGTTTTACAGTACGATGATGTGCTCAACCAGCAGCGTAAGGCAATGTATGAAAGACGGAAGAAAATTCTCTTGGGAGAGCATGACGCGATAGATGCATTTATCGACACACTTTCACTTTCAGAAGAACTTACAGAGAGTCTTGAGGCAACAAAACGTGGGGTAGACGAAAAACAATACTACAGTACGCTCCGGAGTATTATTCTCCAGACTATGGACATGCTTTGGATGGATCATTTGGAGGTAATGGAATATACACGCAATTCAGTAAACCTACGTTCATATGGACAGCGTGATCCGTTTGTTGAATATAAAAAGGAAGGTCTACGGCTTTTCCGTGAAATGGAGGAGTCTTTGAAGACAAGGCTTTCCGAGTTTGTTCCGAATCTTCCTGCTGTTATCAAGCAGTTGCACGGGGGAGCTCTTTCCGTTACTCCTACATATGACGTTAGTAAGGTCGCCGAGAACTATGATAGCGATGGCCAAGGAGTAACAAGTGCACCGGGCGGAGCCCAAAAGCCATTTAATGGTAAAGTTTTGAAAGATGTGCCAGGTAGAAATGATCCTTGTCCTTGCGGAAACGGTAAAAAATGGAAGAAGTGTGGGGAAATAGATCCAGAAAACTGCGAATGGGTGAAAAGTCAGTCTCGGTAGGGGTAGGGTGGCAAAAATGACCCAAAAGGCTAGTTTCAGAAATAACAAAAATATCCTTATTCTATAAGGATATTTTTGTTATTTAAGGGGCCTAATATTGACAAAAAGACTTGACTTTTGTCTAATAGTTTGCTATATTACTTATTAGTCCTGTGCCTATAGCTTATGTTATAGGCCTTTAAATTTCTGAGACTACAAGAAGTCCTATCTCTTAAAGCAAGAGACAGCTCGTTCGGTAAATCAGGACTACAGACATAGAGTTTGACGGAGCACAACCGTTATACGATGAATACTACAATACAAAAAACAGCCCAGGTTCTTGCAATCTTCCCTTTGTTCGCGATTGCAAATCCTAGTGCGATCATATCGGATACTAAGGTGGAGACACCTACATTTGCCCCGGTTATGGGTATTAGTGTCTCACGAAGTCTTTTTGCTCAGGCAACAGAAGCAATTTCTGCGCCGAAGGTAGTGGACACACGTGCTGCACGAATTAACTCATATTTTGGGACATGGGACTTACCACTTGCTCATCATGGTGCATTTATGGTGGAAATGTCAGACAAGTATAATCTTGACTGGCGTCTTATCCCAGCGATTGCTATGCGTGAATCAACTGGTGGAAAGTTTGCATGTTACAACAACCCATTTGGTTGGGGATCATGTAAGATTAAATTCAATAGTTTTGAAGAAGCTATTGAAACCCTTGCTCGAAACTTAGCCGGTGAAAATCCTCGTACAGAAATGTACTACAAGGACAAGTCGACTGAAGAAAAACTTCACTTCTATAACGGAACCGTTATTAAAACTTATGTACGCGAAGTGGTGAAAATCATGGATCGTATTGAAGGTCAGGCAGTAGAAGCATAAAAATAAAACCCCGAGTACTCGGGGTTTTATTTTTATATTCTATTCTTTTGGCTTGTCTATTTTATCTAACTTCAACTTTTTTACTCCAAAGTAGACAACTAACGCAATAACTGCAAAATTAATTAACGTGTTTAAGAAAGCACCATATGCAATGGTTGCGTTTCCAATCATGAATGTTGCACTTGAAAGACCTGTTGCTGATCCAAGTATCAAACCAAGAAGTGGGTTAATGAAACTGCTAATGAGTGACTTTACTAATTCAGAAACTGCACCACCTAAAATCAAACCAACTGCCAAACCAACAACACCTTGTGTCCGTACAAAATCAATAAATCCTTTCATATAAACCCATTATATATTGAAAGATAGTCTAGTTACCACCACGGATTTCTTTTAAGAATGTTTTTGTGTTCACTGCACGACCTAAAAATGCTTTTACTGATTCGTCTTCGTTTCGCGATGCACCTGGCTCAAGTATTTCTTTTCTATAGCGCATCCCAATGTTTTTGTCTGTGATTCCTTTTGTTTTAAATATACTTGCAAAATCGTCGCAATATATTTTAGAAAAGAGATACACGTAATAGGCGGCAGCGTAACCAGTTAGATGTCCGAAGCCGGCAGGAAAGAGAGAGTCTTTTGGATATTCGACACCAAGGTACTTTTTATTAAGCGTACGAAAGTGAGCTTGTGTATCAGAAATATTTTTTTCGTGTATATCAAGCGCGAAAAGCGCCTTTGTTGTTATTGAAGTCCATGTGAGTCCTTCCAAATGGTATTGCGACTGAACAAGTGAGGTGATTTTCTGTTTTGAAAGGGGTTTACTTGTCTTGTAGTGCTTCGTGAGTACTGCCAAGATTTTAGGATTCCAACACCAGTGCTCAAGGAGTTGCGAGGGGGACTCTACAAAGTCTAATTTTGTGTGGGAACTGCTTTGAGATGCGTATTCAACACGACAGAGAAGGGAATGAAGTGCGTGCCCGAATTCATGGAAAAGTGCTTCTGTATCATAGCGAGAAAGCAGAGAAACGGTTCCTTTGCCTGGTTTGGCAAAATTACACATAAGGGTGATCGTGGTTGGCTTTTGTAATCCTGTCCCAGTGTCTTTACGAGCGTCACTTGTGGGGAATGCTGCAGCGTGTCCAAATTTCCCTTCACGCGGATAAAGATCAAGGAGGAGGTATCCAAGCACTTCTTTTGTTTTTACATCTTTCGCCTCATATCGAAATACGTCTTCGTGCCAGGCGGGAAGTGTGTTTGTTTTCTTAAATGAAATACCGAGGAGGTTTTCGAAAATAGAGAACATAGTTTGGACCACATGTGTGAGAGGAAGATGCTCACGTAATTCGTTTTCGTTAATGTGATATTTTGTTTGTCGTAAAAGATTGTCGTAGTACGCCATGTCCCATGGATAGAGGGGATTTTTTGAGTCTTGTTTTTTGAGATCTTGTAACTTCTTAAAATCAGCACCCTTTAGTTTTTTTGTTCCTGCAAGTACTTGCAGCATTATGTTGCGGGCATTTTCGGGAGTTTTCACCAGGTATTGTTCGAGCTGGTAGTGTGCCCAAGACTTGTAATTAAGAAGGGAAGCGATTTGTTTTCGCAGTGTGAGCATTTTCTTTAGAACAATAAGATTTTGTTTACCGCCTTTTTGCTGGGTAATATTCCAGAGTTCTTTTCTCTTTGTTTCGTTCTTGGAAAAAGTCAGAAACGGATTCATTGATGGATAATCTGTTGTCACGATGTATCTGCCATCTTTTTGTTCAAGTGATTCCTGGTAGGAAAGTGGTGTGCCATTGAGTTCTTCTTTTGAAACCAAAATACTTCCTTGCCACTCGTTTATGTTTCTTTCAAAATCTTGTGATGCCGCGTGGAGTACCTTGAAAAGCTTCTGAACTTTTGTACGTTTTACTTTCGGTAATCCAAAACCAAGCCGTCTATAGGCGTCAAGTGTTTCTTTGAGTATTTTTTTATGAGATTCTTTTTGTGGAGCCTTGCCAAACTTTACATATTCAAGAATTGCATTGTAAATATCTTCATCAAATGCCATGTCAGTGGTCAGGTTTGAAAGCTTCGTGGTTGTTTGCGCGCAAACATCACGAATATCTTTGTTGGGATGTGCATTTAAAAGTATCTCAAGACGAGAAAAGGCATCCGAGATTGGTTCATCGGCTCGCTCCAGTGCACCGACAGTATTTTCAAACGTACGCAGTTCCTTAGGGATCTTTTTGATCTGATCAAGAATATTTCGCTTTTGCGTGACGAGTTTTTCCGGAAGCTTTTCAAACTCTCCCTTTGTCCACTGTACCCATGAAAATTCTTTTTTGAGATTGAGCTTCAAAAATTGCTGCATATAAAAATCATTGTAGCAGGTTTATGGCTATGAAATGACGTTAAAATATGATATTTTGACCTATATTGGAGACGTGTCAGAGCGGTCGAATGTACCTCTTTGCTAAAGAGGCAGGCCTGTCAAAGGGCCTCGCGAGTTCGAATCTCGCCGTCTCCGCCAAAATTAAATATTGGAGTGTCGGAGGGGTCCCATTGTTTGATTTACCACCTAGGAGTATACTTTGTCTATATGATTAACAAAGATACCACATTTAACTTTCTGAAAGTTGTTGGAGTGATTGCAATTGTCTTCCTAATTGCATTTACTACTCAAAAAACATTTGGTCTTTTCTGGGTTGCACAAACAGGAGCGGGTGAATTAGGTTGGCAATCCATGGCGATGTCTAGTGACGGCACAAGAATTGCTGCTATAGGCTATGACGATGAAGATGCTGTGGGGCTATATACTTCAGATGACAGTGGGGTAACATGGACACTGCGTACAACTTCAGAAAATCCTGAGTGGAATAGTGTTGCATCGTCAGCCGATGGACTTAAGCTCGCTGCTACCACTCAAAGTGGTGGATATATTTATACATCAGCAGATGCTGGTGTAACATGGACGGAGCGGACAAACTCGGGACAAAGAAGTTGGCTTGGTATTGCCTCATCGGGTGATGGCACAAAACTCCTTTCAGGGGCGGTGAATGATTATGCATATCTTTCCACTGACTCTGGTGCGACATGGACCGCAATCACATCTTTGGGTACTCTTTATTATTGGTCTTCTTTTGAAATATCTACCAATGGTTCTGTACTTACACTTCAAGCCCAAGAAACTGAGGGGGAAATGCATTTTTTTGTATCAACAGATGGTGGAATAACATGGACAGATCGAAATGGATCTGGTGTACGTAGGTGGAAAGTGAGTGCCACTTCAGCTGATGGTACAAAACTTGTAGCTGCTGTCTCTGGCTTTACGAGCAGCCCTGTTCCTGGATATATATATACTTCCTCAAACGCGGGGGTAACATGGGTAAAACAAAC
>DALYEZ010000003.1:52314-67415 GCA_031972295.1 Minisyncoccota bacterium
GAAGAGCGCAACTGGATTGGCTCTATGCTTACAGGAGGGGGGTCGTTACTTTCACTAGCTGATGCTCAGAATATTTATACCTCCACTGACTCAGGTGCAACATGGGTAGAGCAAGAAGGTTTAGGGCATTATTCAGGAGTTGCAACGTTTTCAGCTGATGGTACAAAAATCGCAACGGCTGCCTATAGCGGCAATATCTATACTTCTCTAGATTCAGGTGCGACATGGACAGAGCAAACTGGTTCGGGTGCACGTTTTTGGAAGACTTTAAGTATGTCTGCAGATGGTACAAAACTCATTGCTACCGTTGACGGTAATCATGGCTCAGCTTTCTTGTACACATCGGTTGATTCTGGTGTGACATGGGTAGAGCAAGTGGCAGTGGGAGGACGTCAATGGACATCAGCAAACTTTTCTGCAGATGGTACAAAAATTATTGCAACTGCAACAACAGGTGATTATACCCCTGGTCCTGACTATATTTACACATCCTCTGATGCTGGTACAACATGGACACGGCAAAGTGGTGTGCCTGCATATGGAAAGATGACCACATCTTTTGACGGCTCGAAGGTTGTTCTTGGAAGTAACACCTCTGCAAAGGTTTATATTTCAACGGACTTCACCGCGACATGGACAGAGCTGGTTGTTCCAGGTAGTTCTGCCTTAGGAGGTATAGATGCGTCTTCAGATGGTTCTACGTTAATTATTGCAACGGGAGGGCAGCTAGTTCTTTCAGAAGACTCAGGTGCGACATGGGTAGAGCAATCAGGGACAGAAGATCACTCATGGACCAGTGTTGCTGTATCTGCAGATGGTGAAAAATTTGCCGCGGCTGATGGTGATAGATATATTTACACAGCAACTGCGCCAGTAGCAGCCCCTGTTCCGGTAATTATTATTCCTGCAGCTAATGTGACTTACGGATCAAGAAACTCTCCTACCGTTGAGTGGAGTGTTGATTGGGAGGTGTCTGAGACCTGTGAGTACAGCTACGATGGTGTTTCGTACGACGAGGTAGATTGTTCTGAGGGTGGTACAGATATACCTGCTCCACAAAGTCGAGGAGCACAAACTTTGTATGTACGTGGTACCAATGCACTTGGTGCAACTATAGTGTCTGTAAACTTTACTTATAATGGCTCTCTCTGGATTCAGCAAACAAATTCTGGTTCAAGAAGTTGGCGAGCTATCGCAGGATCAAATAACGGAAGAACACTTGTAGTTGCTGGAGATGGTGCCCCACCCTTTACTTCTACTGATAGTGGATACACATGGATAGAGCGTGCAATGCCGGAACCTTTTGGTGAGCCTGGTGGGAACAATTGGGTAGCATTAGCTACCTCTGGTAATGGTACTAAAATGGTTGGATTACTCGGTAATGGTGATGGGTCTGATGGTATTGGTAGTTTGTATCGAGCAAATCTCTACACTTCCACTGACTCAGGTGCAACATGGGTAGAGCAAACAAATTCTGCAAATTTTGCCTGGCGAGCGGTTGACATCTCAAATGATGGTATGGATTTAGTTGCCATTGGTTATGGTGACGATGGCCTCGATAATTACGGCGGACACATTTTAACGTCATCAGATGGAGGTGAGACATGGATTGTTCAGCAAGGTGCTGGTATGCACCGATGGGCATCGGTTACGATGTCTGCAAATGGTGAAAAAATCGTTGCTGTTGCTAAGGAACAAGATCCAGATACTTTTGAGACCTTACCTGGATATATTTATACTTCAACAGACGGAGGTGTAACATGGACAGAGCGAACAGGCGCTGGAGAACGTTTCTGGACGGATGTTACTTCATCTCAAAATGGTGTTAGAGTTGCGGCAGTTGATGGAAATAATGGTTATGTATATACCTCAAACGATAGTGGTGTGACATGGACACAACGTACAGGTGCCGGCGCACGTCCATGGACGGCAATAGACGCTTCTGCAAACGGACAAAGACTTGTTGCAGTAGGAACTGATACCTATGTTTATATCTCTGATGATTCGGGCGCAACATGGGTAGAACAAGTAGGTTCAGGTGCTCGTGATTGGAAGGATGTGTTTATTAGTGGTAATGGAGAAGAAATTGCGGTTGCAGACGGAAGTAACTAGTTGGTTTTCCTATGAAAAAATATTTGTTTACCATCCCTATTCTTTTTTGGTTGCTTATCCCAGGATTTGTTTCTGCGGGGTTTGTGTACACTGCTTCGTTTGCCCCAGAGGAATCCACGGAAGAAACTACTACTAGTAGTAGTTCGGGAGGTGTAGTACTACTTCCTGTGAGTAGTACTACACCTCCTGTTATAAGTGGTTGTACGGATTCAAAAGCGCTTAACTACAACAAAAACGCCACGCAACACACAGACACCTGTTTATATGAGGGAGAAGAAATTGCTACCTCGACGCCACCAGCATCATCATGTGTTGTTTATTTTACTGAATATCAGAAAAATGGGAGTTATAGTGATGAGGTAACTAAGATAAAAGAATTTCTCAATACAACAGAAGGCGAGTCTCTCACCGTTTCTCGCGCCTACGATAGTGCACTCATTAAGGCTGTTAAGCGATTTCAGCAGAAATATTATATAGACATCCTTCTTCCTTGGAAGCACAATACACCTACTGGCTATTGGTATCAGTCAACACGAAAGCAGGCAAACAAAATTCTTGGTTGTCCCGAAGGAAAAGTGTTGCTCGATAATGGGGTTATTGTTGAATAGATAAGAAGAGTAGTGCTGAATCATATAAACAACCCTTAGATTTTTCTAGGGGTTGTTATATAATGGAGTAAATATATGTTCACTTTTTTACGATTAAAATCTACACAGACTTATTTAGGTTTGTTGCTCATCATTGTTGCAGGGATTAGTTTTTTTGGTTTACCAAAAGCTCAGGCAGCTGCTGGTGATTTTGAAATAGTTGTAAATACTGCTAATCCTGGACTGTCCGGCAATGATCAATTCCGAATTAACACAGTTCTAGGTGAGACATACGACTACAATGTTGATTGGGGTGATGCGTCTAATAGTAATAACGTTACAGGCGATATCACGCATACATACGCAGTGCCAGGTACCTACACCATTGCTATTTCAGGCGATTTTCCAGCGATTGAATTAGTTGATGACCCTGAAAAACTTTTAGAAATACAACAGTGGGGAAATATTGCATGGACAACTATGCAGAATGCTTTTCAGGGTTGTATAAATATGGAATTAACTGCGACTGACGTACCCGACCTTTCTCTTGTCGCAAGTATGGCAAATATGTTTCAAGATGCAACTTCTATGACGGCAGTGGGTTCAAGTATTAGTTCCTGGGATGTAAGCAGTGTGACGAATATGTTCGGTATCTTTAGCAATACTCTTTTTAATCAGCCCTTAAACTCTTGGGATGTGAGTAATGTGACAGATATGAATAATATGTTCGCGAATAGTCCCTTTAACCAACCACTTAATTCTTGGGATGTAAGTAGTGTGACGAATATGTCGGGTATGTTCGCATACGCTCCTTTTAATCAAGATATAAGCTCTTGGAATGTAGTCAGTGTACTCAATATGCACTTCATGTTTGCTTACACTACAGCTTTTAATCAAGATATAAGCTCTTGGAATGTGAGTAATACTACGGACATTGGGAGTATGTTTGAAGGTGCTGAAGTCTTCAATCAACCATTAAATTCTTGGGACACAGGCAACGTGACAGACATAGCTTTGATGTTCTCCGGCGCTACTGCTTTTAATCAACCCTTAAACTCTTGGGATGTGAGTGATGTGACAACTATGATTAGTGTGTTTGACTCGGCTTCGAGTTTTAATCAGCCCTTAAACTCTTGGGATGTGAGTAGTGTCACGAATATGAATGCTATGTTTTATAATGCAACTCTTTTCGATCAAGATCTTGGATCGTGGGATGTGAGTAATGTGACAGATATGGATCAAATGTTTTTCGGAGACACTCTTTCTATAGCAAACTATGATTCTATTTTAGACAACTGGTCAGTACTTACTGTACAGCCAAATGTACCTTTTGGAGCTGGTGATAGTACATATTGCTCACAATCAACACGAGATGTTCTTACGGGCGCTCCAAATAATTGGGTTATCACCGACGCAGGACTCGACGGTTCGTGCGCTGCAACAGTAATTGAATTTTCATCGGCGTCGTCAGGTTCTCTCAATGAATCTCTTGCTATAAACTTTCCGGTACTTCTTGTAAATGGAACACTTGTTGCACCAGTGACTATTGATGTTGATATTACTGGTGGTACGGCTCAAAATGGGGGAATAGATTATAATTCAGCAGATCCAATCACAGTTAGTATTCCCGCAGGAATATATGATGGTACCCTTGCTACCGCTATTTCTATTGTTGCACCAACCCTTGTTAATAACTCAATAGTTGAAAGCGACAAGACAATAATTTTCTTACTTACAAATCCTTCTGTTTCATTGAGTGTTGGTGATGCAAGCGGAGACGCAACGACGCAGAGCACGCATACCTATAGTATTGCCAATGATGATACTCATAATGGTGTTGTTCTCATCCCTACGCCGGACGTCTTTCTAGCTGGTTGCAAGGACACCACAGCAATCAATTACAATATTTCTGCCGCTATTCATGTACAAAGCATGTGTATGTATTCTTCCGATACTCCTACAACTACTCCACCAACCCAGCCTAAAGATACTGGTCTTTGTAGTCAGTACATAGTCTTGAAAGAATCGATTGCTTTAGGGAAAAAGAATGATGTGGAACTCGTAAAAAAAATTCAAAGTTATTTGAATACACACGAACAGGAAACCCTTATTGTAGACGGAATATATAATGAGGATGATGTTGCTGCGGTGAAACGATTTCAAGAGAAATATAAAGATCAAATTCTTGCACCATGGGGCTTTGAGAGTGCGACAGGTATTGTCCTTAATACTACAGCAGCGAAAATAAACGCTATTACATGTGCTGAAGCCGTGCCGTGCCCTTACTTTACAAAGCTTACTAAGAGAGGTGAATCAAATACAGATGTGCCTCGTATTAAAAGTTTCTTGAATACAGTTATGGGTACACAACTGGATATTAATTCACAACTATTTGATGAAAGTACAGAGAGTGTAGTTGAGTCGTTTCAAATAAAATACAAAACATTTGTTTTGAAGCCGTGGAACTTCGCACGACCGACAGGGTGGTGGTACCAGACAACCTCTCGTCAAGCAAATAAGTTTATGGGATGTACATCCCCAGCCATCACCCTCCCAAATGGTGTTTTGGTAAACTAACTCAATTACTGTATTTGATTGTTTACATGCTAAGTATTTGTCTGTATACTGTGTGTATATGAATCCAAAATACGAACTATTTCTTGCGCTTGCAAACCAAACTTTAGACACAGCAACACATCTTTTAGATAAAGCACAGGCTTTTGTTACAGAAAAGGGAATTCATGAACATGAACTAATTCAAGCGGCGCTTGCACCAGATATGTTTAATTTCACCAAACAAATCCAACTTATTTCTGATAGCGCAAAAGGGTACACCGCACGACTTACGGGTAAAGAAGTTGTTTCTATGCCTGATACTGAGTCGAGCATCTCTGAACTCAGAGAACGTATTACAAAAACAAAAGAGCTTTTGAAAACATTTTCAGCGACAGATTTTAATGATGCAGATAATGCAAAAATTTCTTTTGTTTGGATGCAAGGGAAACACTTTAAAGGAAGTGAATTTGTTGAAAAGTTTGCTATTGCAAATATGTTCTTTCACCTCTCTATGGCGTATGCTATTTTGCGAAACCAAGGTGTTGCAATAGGAAAAATGGATTTTGTTGGGCAAACACCAATGTATACTAATGAATAATTCTGTGAATGCGATTGAAATAAAAAATCTCACTAAAGTTTTTCCTGGAGGAAAGAGGGCGGTTGATAATGTGAGCCTTACTATTAAGGAGGGGGAATTCTTTGCGCTCCTTGGTCCAAATGGAGCAGGGAAAACAACAACTATTAATATCCTCACGGGCTTAGTGCCAAAAACAGAAGGTGAAGTGCTTGTCTTTGGTGAGTCGATTTCGAAAAATCATACTTATATTAAAAGTTTGATTGGTATTGTGCCGCAAGAGTTTAACTTTGGTATTTTTGAAACACTTATTGATATTGTTGTTACACAGGCAGGCTTTTATGGAGTAAAAAGAAAAGACGCACTTATTCGCGCTGAAGAGGTACTCAAGAAACTTTCACTATGGGAGAAAAGAAATGATCAAGCCCGGACACTTTCAGGTGGTATGAAGCGTCGCTTGATGATTGCACGTGCACTGATGCATGATCCAAAAATACTTATTTTGGATGAGCCAACGGCGGGAGTGGATGTGGAGCTTCGTCGCGATATGTGGGTCTTTTTGGAAGAACTGAATAAAAAAGGTGTGACCATTCTTCTTACAACGCACTATCTTGAGGAGGCAGAGCAGCTTTGTAAAAATATGGCAGTAATTCAACTTGGAAAAGTGGTTGCGAATGGCGCTATTAAAGAATTAGTGTCGGGACAAGAAACACAGCTGTTTGTCGTAGATACTGCGGAAACTGTTTCTGAGAGTCTCATGAAAGCACTCGAGGTCTTTTCATTAAAGAAAATAGATGAGAATACGTTTGAGGTTTTGGTGAGCAAGTCACACACACTTTCTCAGTTGTTTGAGATATGTAAATCTGTAAATATTGAACCACTCTCTATTCGTCCAAAGTCTAACCGTCTTGAAGAATTTTTTATCACACTTACCCAAAAATAATATGAATTTTTTCAGAACACAATATGTTGCGTATGTAACAATGATGCGAAGAGAGTATATTCGTATTGTTCGTATTTGGGCACAAACACTTTTACCACCACTTATTACAACGGGACTGTATTTTTTAATCTTCGGACAACTTATTGGCTCACAGGTTGGCGGCGTTGCTGGGTTTTCATACATGCAATACATTGCTCCGGGACTTATTCTGATGTCGCTTGCCACTGCTGCATTTACCAATGTTGTCTTCTCGTTCTACTTTTCTAAGTTTCAAAGGAGTTTAGAAGAAGTTTTGGTTGCACCAGTGCATCCATTTACGATTGTACTTGGATTTGTGAGTGGGGGAGTAATACGTGCACTTCTTGTGACACTCTTGAGTATTCTCATGATGCTTCTTTTTATTCCGCTTTCGGTCGCATCTCTTTCCGCGGTTGTATTCTTTTCTTTGGGTACAGCGCTTTTGTTCTCATTAGGAGGAATGATCAATGCTATTTATGCAAATAAAATAGATAGCCTTTCTATTTTCTCCACCTTTATTCTCACCCCTCTTACATATTTTGGCGGAGTGTTTTATTCACTGTCATTATTACCGGAATTTTGGCAAAAACTTTCGTATCTTAATCCTGTCATGTATCTCATCAATGGATTCCGATACGGATTTCTTGGTGTCAGCGACGTGTCTATTTGGGTATGTGCTTCGGTGTTGAGTGGTCTTATTATCGCGGCTGTGCTTTGGCTTCTTGTGCTTTTCAAACAAGGAAGGGGGCTCAAGATATAAAATAAACCCGTGCGTACTGCACGGGTTTGTTGTTATTTTGCGTTTGCGTTTAGGAGGAGTAATCGAGCCACATCTTCCCTGATGAGTTGATCTCGAGTCGTTACCCCTTTCTTCGGGTCAAAATCCGCAGGGACTTCTTCCGTGTACTCAAAATTCTCCAGTATTGCGACTTGGAGAATTTCTCTGCGTTGAGTACAGCGCGTATTTTTTTTGAATTGCTTACAGGTGATGCGAGGTGAGGCGACGGTGAAATTCATTATTACCGCCGACACTTCATTTCCTTCAAGCATTACCTTGCCTATGATTTCTGGTGGGTAGACCAACCAAGCCTCGTCTACTTGCTTGTCTTCTGATGATGCACCACTGGTTAGGGTGAGTGCTAGAATGACGCTAAGGATCCAATGACGCATATCTCCCCCTTGTATACTTACCAAACGCACTATGCGATGGTCTCGTTTACATTCGTACAATAATGTTAACTGAATGTCAATTTAAGCATCCACATTTCTATGCTATTGTTGGGAAATAATGGCATCAACAGACAGTAGTTTCCTGCAGATAAAGCAGCATATTCCAGAAATCGAAGCACACACCCTATTTGAAATAGGGAGTTTTCCTGTAAAAGATTCATTCTTAATGATTGTATTTCTTACGTTCGTATTTATCGGACTCGCTTTTTTTGTTGCACGATTTAAACTTGTGCCAGGGAGATTTCAGGCTTTTTGTGAATATATCTATGAATCCATTCTCACACTCATGACCCAAGTCATTGGCTCTGAAAAACGTGCACAAATCGCACTTCCCATTGTTGGTTCGATAATGCTTTACATCGGTGTTGCAAACCTCATACCGCTTGTGCCAGGACTTTTTGCATTTACGTTTGGTGATCATCACCTATTTCGCCCCGCAACCGCGGATTTCAATACAACATTTGGTTTGGCACTTGCGGTTGTTGTAGTCACGCAGCTTATTGGGATTAAGGAATGGGGATTTTTTAAATTCATTAGTCGGTATTTCCCGATTCACGACGTGTATCACGGATTTAAAAAGGGGCTGGGAGCAGGATTTGAAAGTATCATCCACCTTTTTGTTGGACTCCTTGAACTTATTGGTGAAGGAGCAAAAGCAATCTCACTTTCAATGCGTTTGTTTGGGAATATTTTTGCGCACGAAGTTTTAACAGTTGTAATTCTTGGTGCTTTTGCCTACGTGCTTCCGGTGGTATGGATGGGATTTGGAATTTTGGTTGGTGTGGTGCAGGCAATGGTGTTCGGTATTCTCGTTTCTATTTATTACGGAATGGTCATTAAAGAAGGAGAAGGGAATAGTGGGCACTAGACAATCCTGTATATTCGTGCTATAATTTGCTTAGTTCAACCAGCGCCCAAAGGGGGCAATATGAACATTGTTCGTTGTTTTGTCATTTTTGTGATGTTTGCTGTTGCAAGCATCACAACTGCTCAAGAAGTGCTTGTGGACCGTGCGCCCGAGTATCCGGCGGGCGAAGGTATGACCTTTACTTTCGAAACAATCCTAGGAAGCATTGAGGTTGAGATTACCTCAAAAGGATTGGTCAAAAGGCATAATGGGATATGGACCCAATTTGATGTTGTCGCTCGCCGCGACGGCAGAACCTTCTTTGAAGGTCCCGCTTTCCAGCAAGAGGGACAATGGAACGGACATCTGACCTTTAAGGGAAAAATGTATCGTTCCTACAGTCAGATCTCCTTTCCTCTTCGCGAAGGGGCAACTTTCACGAATTACCTCATGGCTCAAGGGCCATGTTCTGCGGATCGTTCGCAGACTTGCATGAATGTGACCATGCAGGAACATTGTCACAGTGTGCGGAGGGTATCCGAAGGAATCTCTCTTCAGTGCGATGGACCTGGTGGGAGGATTCACTACGTCATGGACGAAAATTTTCGCTGGCCAGTTAGTTTTGAAGTTTTGAACTGACGGGGCAATCAAAGAGGAATTGTGAGCCGGTTAGCAGATGCTAACCGGCTTTTTTTATGTTAAATATGTGCTAGAATACACCAATAATCATTACAAAATAAGCATTTTATGGAAGAAACAATACAAACAGTAGATGGAATGAAGTATCTCGCACAAGGACTTATTATTTTGTCTATGTTCGGTACAGCGCTTGCGCAAGGATTTGTGGTAGGTAAGGCCCTTGAAGCAATTGGACGAAATCCTGATGTACAGGGTTCTATTTTCAGTAAAATGATTGTCGGAGTAGCGATGATTGAAGCTATTGCTATTTACGCACTCGTTGCATTCTTTGTTATCTAAGCTAAAAATGTTACGTGGAAAAACTTCTCGAAATTTTAGGTAATGTTGGGTTTGATTGGAAAGTTGCGCTTGCCAATTTTGTAAACTTTCTCATCATTCTTTTTATTTTAAACAAGTTTTTCTTCAAGAGTTTAGGTAAAACACTCGACGAGCGAAAAAAGAAAATTGTAGAAGGACTCACCCTTCGAGACGAAGCAGAACGTGATCGAAAAAATGCTTTCGCAGAAAAAGCGGAAATTTTATCTCAAGCTCGAGAAGAAGAAACGAAGCTTCTTCAAGCAGCCCATGTAAAAGCAGATGCTCTTGGAAAGACGGTCATTGCAAAGGCAGAAAGTGACGCAGAGGTAATTGTGGCTAAGGCAGAAAATGAGCTTGGGCGAATGAAAAAAGATCTCCATAGTGAGTGGCAGGAAAAGTCACCGCGTCTCATTGTTGAACTTGCCCAGAAGGTGCTTTCTGAAAAATTCACACAGGATGTGAATGAGTCGTACATTAAGTCGCTCGTAAAGTAAGCTATGGTTCCTACTGCAAAACAAATTTCTGATGCCCTCGTTTCTGTATCTCAAAAACATGGAGAGGGAAAAACGGTCGCGTCACTGACAACTTTCCTTACTCGAAGTCATCTTACGCACTTGCTTCCAGCTATTTCGCTTATTCTCAAAAAAAAGGCAGCACAGGAAAGTAAGCGGGATACGATTGCTATTTCATCCGCAACAAATCTTAATGAAACTGTTGTTGATAGAATTACTGATTTGGCACACAAGGAAGTAGGGAGTATTCCGACATCAGTGAGTATGACAGTAGATAAAAGTCTTGTAGGGGGATTTGTAGCGGTGTACAAAGGAAAGGTGTTTGATGGAAGTGTTGCGACAATGCTTTCCTCATTATTAAACAAAAAATAATTTTTTATGAACAACATTCAGGGAATCATTTCGGAACTCGAAAAGTCAATACAAGGACTCAATCCTTCAGTTGCCGTATCTGAACAAGGGGTTGTGGTTTCTGTGTCTGATGGTATCGCACAGATTGCAGGACTTCCCTCAGTGCAGTCAATGGAAATGGTTACTTTTGCAACAGGGGATGTTGGACTCGCACTTAACTTAAACAAAGACACAGTGGGTGTTGTAGTCTTTGGTACGGGTGAAAAAATTATTGAAGGGGTGGCAGTAACTAAAACAGGAACAATTTTACAGGTTCCAGTCGGAGAAGCGTTTCTTGGACGAGTTGTTGATCCACTTATGCGTCCAGTAGACGAAAAAGGGACCATCCGTGCCGCGACTAACTACCCAGTAGAAAAAATTGCACCCGGCGTAATGACACGTGAGCCGGTAAATCAACCACTTCAAACCGGTATTAAAGCAATTGATACCATGATTCCGATTGGTCGCGGACAACGCGAGCTCATTATTGGTGATCGTCAGACAGGTAAAACAACAATTGCCATCGACACTATCATCAATCAAAAAGGACAGAATACTATTTGTGTGTATGTTGCTATTGGTCAAAAAGAATCGAAGATTGCTCAAATCGTAGAAAAACTCCGAATCGCAGGAGCGATGGATTATACATGTGTTGTGCTCGCGGGTATTTCACAAGGCTCAGTGTACTCGTATGTTGCTCCGTACACCGGAACGGCGCTCGCTGAATATTTCATGGATCAAGGAAAGGATGTACTTGTGGTATACGACGATCTTTCAAAACATGCGGTTGCGTATCGCGAACTCTCACTTCTCTTGAAACGCCCACCAGGACGTGAAGCGTACCCTGGAGATGTGTTTTATTTGCACTCACGATTACTTGAACGATCATGTCGTCGTAATGCAGAAAATGGAGGAGGATCTATCACCGCACTTCCTATTATCGAAACACAAGCAGGAGATATTTCTGCGTATGTACCAACAAATGTTATCTCTATTACTGATGGGCAAATCTTTCTTGACTCGAATCTTTTTTATAAAGGTATTCGCCCGGCAATTGATGTTGGACTTTCTGTATCTCGTGTAGGATCATCTGCACAAACTTCTTCGATGAAGAAAAATGCAGGAAAACTTAAACTGACACTTGCGCAATATCGCGATCTTGAAAGCTTTTCACAATTCGACTCTGATCTTGACCCTGAAACAAAGAAAATGATTAATCTCGGAAAGCGTGCTGTCGAACTTCTCAAACAAGATCAAAATGCACCACTGCGGGTTGCACTCCAAGTTGCATCTATTTTTGCTTTGAATGAAGGTTCACTTACGGAGATTGATCCAAAAGAAGTATCTGTGTGGGAATCAAAATTCCATACATTTTTGAACGAGCAAGAACCCGAACTCTTGAATACTATTGAGAAAGGTTGGAATGATGAGGTAATAGCGGGACTTCGACAGGCAATAGTGCGTTTTGTAGAAATATTTAAATAGCTATTATGGCAGCGGGCGCAAAAACAATTAAAGTAAAAATAAAATCTGTAGGAAGTATTCGAAAGATTACTCGTACTATGGAAATGATTTCTGTATCGAAAATGAAAAAAGCAGTACAACAGACACTTTCTGTGCGACCATATGCCGTGCACGCTCTTGAGCTCATTGAATCAATTTCAAAAGAGACGATAGATGCTCATCCGCTTTTTATGACACCAAAAAATGCTACACGGACGCTTCTTGTTGTCGTGTCTTCAAATAAAGGTTTGTGTGGAAGTTACAATACAAATGTTTCTCGGGCTCTTACGACGTACCTTAAACAAAATGGAAATGTGAATATCGATGTCGTTACGGTCGGAAAGTTTTCAGAGAAAATTGCAAAACGAATGAAGCTTAATATTGTTGCGAGTTTTATAGATTTAGAAAACTACACCTCTATTGATGATACACGGGTACTTTCAAAATTTGTTGTCAGTCAATTTGAAACAAATGTATATACTGCAGTTGTTGCACTTTTTACAAACTATGTGAAAGCAAGTTTGTATAAACCTATTGCACGACAAATGCTTCCGGTGAGCACAGGTGTTTTTGAGAATCTTCTTGAAGAAATTTCTGAGGGAAGTGAAGAAGTAAAACAAGAGCTTGCGCAGCCAAAACCACTTTATACATTTGAGCCATCTGCCGGGGCAATTCTTTCAACCGTGGTCCCACAGTTGCTTCATGTGGCATTCCATCAAATTCTTACCGAAAGTCATGCCTCAGAGCATAGTGCCCGCATGTTTGCTATGAAGCAGGCAACAGATGCAGCAAATGATATGCTCAAAGGATTAAAGCTTCGGTATAACCGAGTCCGTCAGGATGCAGTAACACAAGAAATCGCTGAGATTTCTTCAGGAGCTGTTGCACTTTCTGCAAATTAAAAGTATCAATAATATAAATATTTATGAACAAAGGAAAAATAACACAAGTAGTCGGTCCAGTAGTTGATGTTGTATTTGAGGGAACACTTCCTGCAATCTACAATGCACTCACCGCAACACTTGTTGGCGCAGACAAAAAGGAAACTGTGCTTACTCTTGAAGTCGCTGCACATATTGGGCTCAATGAAGTTCGTGCTGTTGCCATGAGCGCAACAGATGGCCTCATGCGTGGGCAAGAAGTGACGGATACGGGCGCATTTATCTCAGTGCCAGTAGGGCCGGAGGTTCTTGGGCGGATGTTTGATGTGACAGGGAATCCAATCGACAATAAACCAGCTCCCATAACAAAGAAACGATATCCTATTCATCGTGATGCGCCAGCATTTGCAAAACAATCTACCAAGGCCGAAGTACTTGAAACGGGTATCAAAGTAATTGACCTTATCTGTCCGTTTTTGAAAGGTGGAAAGGTAGGACTCTTCGGTGGTGCCGGTGTGGGGAAAACGGTAATCATTCAGGAACTCATCCGTAATATTGCGTCTGAGCACGGTGGCTACTCTGTATTTGCTGGAGTAGGAGAGCGAAGCCGTGAAGGAAACGACCTCTACCGAGAAATGGAAGAGTCTGGTGTACTCGACAAGACTGTACTTGCTTTCGGACAAATGAATGAACCGCCAGGTGCACGTGCACGTGTGGCACTTTCTGCGCTCTCAATGGCAGAATATTTCCGTGATGAAGAAGGAAAAGATATTCTTCTTTTTGTCGATAATATTTTCCGCTTTACACAAGCTGGATCAGAGCTTTCTGCACTTCTTGGGCGAATGCCATCTGCGGTAGGATATCAACCAACTCTCGCATCTGAAATGGGGCGCTTACAAGAACGTGTTACTTCTACTGACAAAGGTTCGATTACTTCTGTACAGGCTGTATATGTGCCAGCAGACGACCTTACTGATCCAGCGCCAGCAACAACCTTCTCGCACCTCGACTCAACTGTAGTACTTTCGCGTCCACTTTCAGAACTCGGTATTTACCCAGCTGTTGATCCGCTCGACTCAAACTCAACTATTCTTGATCCAAAAATTGTAGGCGAAGAGCATTATAAAGTTGCTCGTGGGGTGCAGTTGGTACTACAACGATATAAAGATCTCCAGGATATTATTGCGATCTTAGGTATGGACGAACTTTCAGAAGAAGACCGTAAAACAGTATTACGTGCACGAAAAATTCAACGCTTCCTCTCACAACCATTCTTTGTTGCTGAACAATTTACAGGACGATCTGGAAAATATGTTCCACTCTCAGAAACGATTCGTGGGTTCAAGGAAATACTCGATGGTCTTCACGATGATGTTCCTGAGCTTAACTTCTACATGAAGGGAGGAATTGAGGAAGTAAAATAATGTATGGAGCTCACAGACCTTCATGTAAAACTCATCACACCAGAAAAGGTTATTTTTGATGGTAAGGTGATACATATAACTGTGCCAACCACTACGGGTGTTATTACTGTACTTCCGGCGCATACGCCACTTGTGAGTTCTATTTCAGCAGGTGAGCTTGTTTTAAAAACGAAAGATGAAGAAATGCATTTTGCGGTTTTTGCTGGTGTTATAGATATTCGCCCAGGAAGCGTGGTGAACGTTTTGGTAGATAGGTCTGAACGTGCGCAAGACATTGATGTTGCTAGAGCCGAGGAAGCTGTGGCACGTGCAAAAAAGGTACTGGAAGAAAAAGTTCATGAGTCTGATGTCGATTTCGCACGGTTTGAAGCGCTTATTGAAAAGGAATTGAACAGAGTGAAAGTGGGAAGTAAGTGGAAAAGCTAATACAATAAAGCCGGACGAATGTCCGGCTTTATTGTATTGTGCGTCGAGTAGGATTCGAACCTACGAAGCCCGAAGGCGACAGATTTACAGTCTGTTGTGATA
>DALYEZ010000004.1:0-12647 GCA_031972295.1 Minisyncoccota bacterium
AGAATACCTGCCTTCCAAGCAGGGGACAAGAGTTCGATTCTCTTATCCCGCACAAATGTTAAAAAAGAAATACTCACCATTCTGGTGAGTATTTCTAGTTAAAAATTTTACTTTAGTGGTAGAATGTTAGTAGAAAAGATATATATTGACAAATATTAGTATTTATAGTATATTGTAAACATATGACATTTAATGAGGCGCCTAAAAACGACAGTGGTTTTGGTGGAATTCTTGAAGAAGATGGTCAATTTGTTATCACCGATCCTGAAGTTTTAAAATCAATAGAAGAGCGAGAGCAGGCACGAGAACAAGCGGTGCAAATAGAATTAGAGGCTCTTCAAAAAAGCGTTAACGATATGACAAGACTTCTCACTTCTCGTTTTGGAGAGAAAATAAGTCCAAAATTATTAAATGATTGTACAAGGGTTCTTGAAGACTCACTCCTTAAAATAGAAAGATTAAAAGACCCGTCTCAAACACTCCATTAAAATATGTTATTTGATTCAGCTCCTCGACACAAAAATACGGACGAGAAACCAGTATCTGTTCCTGTAGCACCAGTTAGCAAGGAGAACGTTTTTCTTGCGCAAGAAAAAGAGTTGGCGCAAGAACTCTCAAGACTCGAGCGTGATCTCGCGAGTGTTACACAACAAATTGGCGCAATGAAACAACAGATGTCTATGGGAAAATATCCAGGTATGCTAACTGACCTTGCTGATCTTACTACTAAAAAAGATTCGCTCACTGCACAAATAAACAATCATCCTAAGTTTGCACAACCAACAATTAAAAACAACTTTACCGGGCGAGACGCTCGAGCCGATAGTAAAAAAAATTAAAAAGATTCATAATAAAAAACCGTTGCTTAGCAACGGTTTTTTATTATTTCTACAGAAGAAAACTATTTTACCGCATCCTTAAGTGCTTTCGCTGCTCGGAACTTTGGAACTTTTGTTGCAGGAACTTTTACTTGTTCACCTGTCTTTGGATTTCGTGCCATTCGTGCTGCACGAGGTTTTACTGAAAAAATTCCAAGACCAGCAATTGATACTTCGTCACCTTTCTTAAGTGTTTTTACAATAGCCTCAACTACAGTATCAACAACTTGCTCTGATTGTACTTTTGTACCCTGGAGTACACCATGTACTGCTTCAACGAGATCTGCTTTATTCATATTTTTGTTTTGATACTCTCATGAGACCACTTTTAATGCGGATATCAAGAAGAGTTATGTAATAAGTATAGATAATAGAGGTTTTTTTGCAATAGGGGAGAACTAATTGACTATTTTAGAAAATGTTGTTATGAATTAGACATCCAAACAGAGGGAGTGGTCATGTGCATCATTGAAACCGCGCGTTTAGGTGCAGAGGAGGGGATGCCTCTGTCGAGGAACGCCTTGAGTATGTTCCTGTCGGACAACCTTGACGTTGTCCCATCCATGGCACTTGCAGAAGGACGTAACCTCGTGCAAGCAGTGGAGGAAAATGATTTTCGCAGGGGACTAGATCTTTGCTCATGTATCCAGCAAAAAATGAATACACATTCAAAAATCAGTCTCCAGCTCAGAAACTGGCTATCCTTCGTTGGGGTAGCAAAAGCCCATTTTGAACGCCTGCAAAGGGAAGCGGGCATTGGGCTGAATTAAAACAAAAGCCGCGAATCAAGGATGATTCGCGGCTTCAATCGTTTTAATCCACTTATTTTTTACCTAGCAACCTCTATTACTCGTGTTTCTCGGATTACATGAACCTTGATTTCCCCTGGGAAGCGTAATTCTCGCTCTATGCGAAGCGCAATGTCTCGAGCGATGTTTCGTGCCATAAGCTCACTTACTGCCTCAGGAGTAACAAAAATACGCAATTCGCGACCCGCTTGAAGTGCGAACGACTTCTCTATGCCCACAAATGAGTTTGCAATCGCCTCGAGCTGCGAAAGGCGCTTAAGGTAGTTCTCAACCGTATCCCTGCGTGCACCTGGCCGACCACCTGAAATAGCGTCTGCGACCTGTACAATGACTGACTCAATCGTTTCGTATGGATATTCTTCGTGATGTGCCTGCATGGCCTGAATGATACGTTCTTCAACACCAAACTTTGCGAGTATTCGTCGTCCAATTTCAACATGAGTACCTTCGACTTCATGGTCAACAGCCTTTCCAATATCATGCAGAAGTGCTCCAGCTTTTGCCACATCAACATCAGCTTTTAATTCGTGTGCCAACATGCCAGCAATATGAGCCATCTCAATTGAGTGCTGTAAAACATTCTGCCCATAACTTGTTCTAAAATGAAGTCGTCCGAGTAAAACCATGAGTCGAGGATCAAGAGTATAAAGTCCAACCTCTTGCACCGCAGCTTCACCTTTTTTACGCACAATTTCTTCTATTTCATTTTGTGCTTTTTGAATGCATTCTTCTATTTTTGCTGGTTGAATGCGCCCATCCGCAATTAAATATTCAAGTGCTGTCTTAGCAATATGTCTGCGAAGTGGATCAAACGATGAAATCACAATCATGTTTGGTGACTCATCAATGAGAAGCTCGACACCAGCAAGACGTTCGAACACGCGGATATTTCTTCCCTCCTTGCCGATAATTTTCCCCTTTACATCCTCTGAAGGAATCTCAACATTTGTTGTAACAACATCATTTTGAGGAAGATTACCGAGGCGATGAATGGAACTCACTAAAATATCTTTTGCTTTCTGTTCGAGTGCCTGGGCACCATCTCGTGCAAACTTATTGAGACGCGAAATAATATCCTGCTCATTATCATTTTGAGCCTTGGCAAGGATATATGCGCGAGCGTCGTTTTCAGTAATGCCCGCAATAGTTTCGTATCGTTTTGCAATATCATTGGAAAGTGCAGAAACTTTTTTCTCAAGCACCGAAAGATTTTCTTCTTTTTCTAACAACCGTTTCTTTTCTTCATCAAGTGTTTGTTCTTTTTGTGAAAGCCTATCTTCTGTTGATTTTAATCGTAAAGCATTTGCAGCATGTTCCTCACGGGTCTTTATCAAAAGCTTCACAAGCTCATCTTCTGTTTCTCGGGCTTTCTTTTCGGCATTCTGAATAATATTTTCTGCAGTTTTTTCAGCTTGAAAACGCGCACGGTCGAGCTCAAGCTCAAGTGCGTTTTTTCGGAGCCTGTTTATCAGGATTTTTGTGCTGTATCCAAGTGTTCCTCCTACCAATAGCACTCCTGCATACAAAAGGAGTGAGTCCATACATTATTTTCGAGCCTTAATGATTTCATCGACGATACCGTACTTTTTCGCTTCTTCAGAAGTCATCCAATAGTCACGGTCTGCATCCTTTGTGATTTGCTCGAGAGTTTTACCTGTTGCTTTCACAAGCATTTTGTACAGCGTATCTTTTGAACGAATGATATGTTTTGCGGTAATCTCAATATCAGATGCTTGACCTTCAATACCAGTGAGAGGCTGATGAATCATGACTTCTGAATTTGGAAGTGTGAATCTTTTTCCTTTTGCACCTTGAGACAAAATCATAGCACCCATAGACGCCGCTATTCCCACACACACCGTCGACACTTCAGGTTTTATAAAATGCATTGTGTCTATAATCGCCATCCCTGCCGCTATCGATCCACCAGGACTATTCACGTACATGGTAATATCCTTCTTTCCATCTTCATTCTCGAGGAAAATAAGCTGGGCAATAATGAGACTCGCCATTGCGTCATCGATTGGACCACTCACAAATACAATACGATCCTTGAGGAGACGTGAGTAGATATCGTAGGCACGTTCACCATACTGGGTCTTTTCGAGAACTGTCGGAACTAAATATGACATAAAGTTTTGTTTGCTATTTTTAAGGTCGCGCTCTGAAGTGGAATGGCTGAATTGCGGTAAAATAAGAGTTTCCGGATATACTTACAGAAAGACTATGCGACTACACCGATTCTACCTACAAAATGAAAATTTTGAAACCCTCAAGCCTGGGGATAGTTTTACCTGTACCCATCCCGAAGTAGTGAAGCAAGTTGGACTCGTTTTACGAGCACAAGTAGGGAATAGGGTGCGTTTTTTCAACAATAGCGGAGAATGTGAGTTTGAAGTCGCTTCTGTTTCAAAAAAAGAAATAGTGTTTACTGTGAAAGAGAAAATCGCAGCCCTTATTCAGAAGAAAAAAGTTTTCCTTATTCAATCACTCATTAAAAAAGATAAATTTGAATGGGTAGCTCAGAAAGTAACGGAGCTTGGAGTAACTGACATCATTCCTGTAATTTCTGAGCGGAGCGAGAAGAGGGGACTGGATGAGAAACGATTACAAAAAATTATAATCGAGGCAGCAGAACAAAGTGGGTGGGGAAGAGTTCCAACATTACATGAAATCACATCACTTGATGCGACGCTGCAGAAATTAAACGACGAGAAAGTGTCTATTTACATACTTGATATGGACGGCAAGGCAGCCGAAAAAGAAACAGGGGTAGTTGCAGTCTGTATTGGACCAGAAGGTGGCTGGGGGGAGCAAGACAAAGAGATATTTAAAAAGTATTCAACGAAAAGTGTTTCGATAGGGGAGTCCGTGCTCAGAGCAGAAACAGCAGCAATTGTAGGGGTATACCAGTTTTTGAACTGATTTTTAAGAGCTAATTAAAAGTCGTACCTAAATTTTCAGTAAGGTATGCTACCTGTATATAACTTCTAACACTATCGTTGAGAAACTGGTTAGTTTTAATATCCACCAATAGATTTCCTAGCCCAAGAACCTCAGGTCTCAAATCTTCTTCAGAAGAATCATCTGTCATGACCATAGAAAACGCTTTTTCTATTTCTTGCGCAGTAAATTTGTGTTTATCCGCATATTCAATAATTTTTTCCATAGCCTTTTCTGCTACCACTTCGTCACTTTCAGGTGTGGGGACATTATTTTCGTTGAACATTTTCATACTCTCTATTTAATCACACTTTTGATTGCACTTATCCACATACATACACATAAAAGACACTTGCGTAAAAGACAAGAATAAACGATAATGTATCTCAGTAAGGAAATGATGTTGCTCTTTCGTTGGTATAGTAAAAAATAAATTGTTCTTTGGTAATTTCCTACTTTGTTCTTTCGCAGCTCTTTTTCAAAAAATAATAAACGCACGCAACTCACCTATTCTCGTCTGTTCTTAGAGTAAGCAGAGATAAGCACTTAAAACATTTTGAGTCTTTATCCCTGCTTACTAGTAAGGCAGACCAAATTCTCATAGATTGTCTCAGGGAGATAGTCTATGAACCCGAGCTTCGGCTCGACAAAAAGTCCTGGTTTAACTCAATATCCATCGAGTTTGATCGGGCTTTTCTTTTTGCCAATAAAAGGATAAAAAATACCCTCGAATATCGAAGGTATTTTTTATTATATCCCTATATTTAAAGGCTACTTTTCCAAAAACGTAATAATATTTTGGTTTTGAAGTACTTGTGAGAAATATGCTGTGAGACGTTCGTCATCTATATCTTTGTACTGGCTTCGTGCACGTTCTACTTGAGCCACAACCTCTTCTTCACTTGGTGCGAGTTTTTCTTTTGCAGCAATCTCATTCAAAATCATTTGAACTTTCGCACGACGCTCAGCTTCGCCCTTCCACTCAGCTCGCAAATCTTCTTCAGTCTTTTTCATGTGCACAAGATAGTCTTCATACTTGCCTCCAAACTGAGCAACATCATGTTTCAATTGCGCAATCATGCGATCAAGCTCGCTCTCAGTGAGTACATTTGGGATTTCTACTTTTGTCGCATCTGCAATTGCGTTAAACATTTCCAAACGACGTTTATCGGTTTCTCGATTTTCTTTTTCTTTCTTTAAGTTCTCACCAACACGAGCTTTGAGCTCTTCAAGAGTTTTGAAATCGCCAAGAGACTGCGCGAATGCATCATCGAGGGCAGGAAGTTCAAGAGCACCGTGATCATGACTGTGATCATCTGGATTTGCAGCATGGTGTGCATCGTGAGCGTGAGATTGCTGCACTTCCTTTAGCGTTTCGAGTATTTCTTCATCTGTTACTGTTACTTCTTTTTTCTCAGTTGCTGTCTTCTGTGCGATTTTCTTATAATCAGGAAGGGTAATTTCTGGCAAAATAGCCGCGGTTAGGGTAAAAGCTAGCGGATTGTCTTTGGCAAGCTTCGTAATGCGTACCTGTGGGTAGCCAATAGCGTCGAGCTTGTGCTCCATGAGAATCTTTGGATATACATCTTGAATAACCATTTGAGCAGCTTCCTCAAGGACTGCCATGTCGCCAAACTTAGAAATAACAATGTTTTCAGGCACGTGACCCTTACGGAAACCGTCCACTTCGGCTAGTTTTTGGATTTCCTTTACTGCAGCATCCCATTTTGCTATAAGAACCTCGTTTGAGACCTCAACAGAAATTTCGACTTCTGACTTTTCAAGATGTTTTATATCAACTTTCATATCGGAGCAGTGTACACAAAAACCCTTCACAATGGAAGGGCTTTTGTTTTTATGGTTTGTTTGGTATGGCTTATACAGAAAGGCCTTCATGAATAGTCTTTCCCCAGAGAAAAAGCCCTATCACTACAGCAATTGCAATGACTGCAAGCGCCCACAAAACCACCATAACTCGAGACATCTTCTGCTTTGGGTACATTTCATTATTCATACACAATTTGATTATATTGACAGTGTACTACATTTTAGCTTTGTAAAGCTCCTGCGACTCCACAACGCAAGCTTTAGCCACATCTGCCCCTCCTATACCATTAATCTCAACGCTTTTGTTCTGAAGCTTCTTGTAGGTCAAGAAGAAGTGCTCAATTTCCTTGAGTGTGTGCGGGTTGATATCTTTTAAGTCTTTTACCTCAGCAAAACGTGGGTCGCCTTTTGGTACAGCAATAATTTTCTCGTCTCGTTCACCAGCGTCTACCATATGAATCACAGCAACAGGACGAGCCTCAACTAAAATTCCAGGGAAGAGGGGATACGTGGTGAGAAGCACCACGTCAAGCGGATCATTGTCATGCCAATGTGTCTGCGGTACAAATCCATAATCAAATGGATAGTCTTGTGCAGTATGCATCACACGATCAAGCTTAATCATTCCCGTTTCTTTATCAATCTCGTATTTATTTTTTGATCCTTTGTTAATCTCAACAATCACGTGAATAATTTCAGGCGATTTTTCTCCGGCACTAATATCATGAAGTAAATTCATATAGATTATTCTAACTCTTTTGTTTCTGACTCATTTACGACTTCAACTATTTCATCTTTAATAGCTTCCTCTTCACCAGCAATCACATCAGCAGCTTCTTCAGTTGGACCTTGTGTTGGCTCTTCGGCGTCAATAGAGACAATATCTATTTTCCAACCAGTAAGCTTGGCAGCGAGACGAACATTTTGCCCACCTTTTCCAATCGCAAGTGATTGTTCTGATTCAGAAACATACACAGTTGCTTTTTTCTCTTCTTCATTAAGTTCAATAGATTCAATTTCCGCAGGAGAAAGAGCGTCAGCTACAAATTGCTCTGGAGTAGAGGACCATTCAATAAGGTCAATCTTTTCTCCGTTTAATTCTGTAGAGATAGTATTCACACGACTTCCACGCTGACCAACACATGAACCAATAGGATCTATGGATTCATCTTGAGTGTACACCGCAACCTTTGACCGCGCGCCTGGCTCACGAGCAATTGCCTTTATTTCAACAACACCATTTGCAACTTCAGGAGATTCTTGTTTAAAAAGTTCAATCAAAAACTTAGGATGTGTACGCGAGAGGCGCATTGAGAATCCACTTCGAGATCCCTCATCGAGTGAGTACAAATATGCTCGCAATCGCATACCTGGGAAGTAGCGTTCGTTTTTGATTTGCTCATCCATAGGAAGCACCGCTGTGGCACGTCCGAGATCAACATATACAATACCTCGTTCAATTCGCTGAATGGTACCTGAGACAATTGATCCTTCTTTGCCACCAAATTCCTGTACAACACTTTCTCGTTCTGCTTCACGCAAACGTTGCATCACAACTTGCTTTGCAGTTTGTGCAGCAATACGTCCGAAATCATCACGAAGTTCAAGAGGGAAGACTACTTCATCTCCTACAACAGCATCTTTTTTAATGAGTCGTGCTTCAGAAAGAAGAATGTGGTGTTCCTCGTTGTATCGTGTTCGCGCATCAACAGGTTTCCCCTCAGCATCAAGTTCGATTTCTTCTTTTATTTCATTTCCCTCATCATCAAACTTTGGCATACGCACCGTACTCTCATCGGCAACGATTTTTACCTGTTCAAAATTCATGGCGCCAGAGTCCATGTCTAAGTGACAGCGAACAATCTGACCTTTTTCGCCGTAATCTTTCTTGTATGCTGCCGCGAGCGACTGCTCGATAGCGTCAATAATTTTTTCTTTAGGAATACGCTTCTCCGTTTCAAGAATTTCAAGCGCAGCCTTCATTTGTTTAATGTCTAACATATGCAATTGTTATGAAGTTGTAATGGGTATTTGAAACAAAACGACCGAGCGGGTGGCTCAGTCGTATCTGTATCTAAGTAGGATAGTACTATAAAAATAATTTGTTTGCAATTTCAAAAACTTACAACTAAAAACAAGCTGTGTTTTTAAGTATAATTAATATCGTTTAATAAAAATAACTAATGTGTTATGCTTCATTCCTACCTTTGAGGAACTGTATGCTTGATGAAGACACTGCGAGAAAAGCACGGGCACGGATAAAGAGTGTTTTTGTGTCCCAAGAAATTTCTGATCAAATTCTAAGAATAGAAGAAGATTTAAAAAAAGGTGAGATTTACTTTTTTCTAAAGTCACGAGTAAGAATAGGGAGGGAGAGAAAAATGATCTTTAGACTAGACACCAATGGAAACACCATCAGCGTTGATCGTGAGTCCTAATCACAATATGATTAGGACTCTTTCTGTTTAAGAATATCTTTAATAATATTCTTAATTTCATCAGCATTTACTTTTTGAAAATCTGAATATATTTTTTTATCAAGTAAAATATCTGCGAAGTCAGGACTTGTATACAACTTTTCAACTAAAACAGTCATTTGTTCCTCGGTTATTTCTTTCTCAGTTATAAGAGAGAGAATTAAGCCCATTGCTGCTTCAAGAAGATGCTTACTTGTATATATATCTTTTTGAAGGGTAAGTTTTTTCCCAGAAATATCTCTATATCCTCTGAGTAACTCTTGTTTATTTATCGGAATATTCTTTATAGATGCAGAAAGAAGTCCATTTCGTATACTTTTCTGATAAAAAGGAGTTTTATTTGCACTTTTATTCTTAGACTCGGATAACCCTAAACTTTTTTCATTATTGTGATCAAAAAGCTTTTGTATACCTTGAAGAAGACCCCTTATTCTTTGCTCCACCGTTGGTTGCGACTCTAGTTTTGTTTTTGTTTTTTTAGCAATTGTATTGATTTGTGCTAGGCGAGTAGAAACAGTTCTAGGGTTCACAAAACGAACTCCTCCATCAACACTTTGATAATCAAAATTACCTGTACTGTATTTTTGGATGTGCACATTTCCAAAATCAATGAATACGACTTCAGCATCTGGAGAGGTAACATCGCCTTTTATCATGATATTTCGATCATGACAGTCTACTAAATAGATACTTTTTTGCTCTAAAAGCTCAATGCTTTTATTAATTTTAGCAATTATTTCTGGCGCTACCTGAAACCCAAGTCTCCCTAGTTCATTCGTCACAAAATTTGCATTTCGTATTCCTGCACGAATACCCTCTTCTGTATTAGGTGTTTCTTCAAAGAAAACTTCCGAAACAATTGTATGCAACTCATTAAATGAGAGACTCTCAATATCTTCATCTGTCATATCTACAAAAGGCCCTATTCCTGATCGGGCAACCATACCTGACTTTGCCCTATACTCTTTTATCGAGCGTTTAATAAGTTCCTCATACTGAATATGAGCAAGATCCTTTCCTGGAACAAGATCCATAAACATAACATCAGCATACTCACCCGAAAAACCAAGTATTTCAAATTCCTCTTGTAACTCTTCAGTTACTCTAAAACTACAATGCGTGTAAGGTTTTGGACAAGTCCCTGTTTCTGAACTTGAGCTTAAGATTTTATAAACTAATTGCTGTGTTTCAAACTCCTTTTGTATGGCTTCGCGACTTCCAATTTTTAAAAGTTTAAGTGATTTTAAAAACTTCAAAGCAACACCTTCTGCCGCTTGATCAAATAAATCTCCAAATATTTTAAGTTTATCTGGATCAACAAAACCAATCACACCATTATTTCCCTCGTTAATTTTTTTGACCGAATGGGTACGAAAGAGTTCGATTGTTGCAATAACAAGCTCTTCTCTTTTTTCCAACAACTCTTCGTTGTCCTGCTTTTCAAGCTCTGTTTTTAATTGTGATACATCAGGGTTACCTAGAAATTCTAATGCCATATTTTAGTGATACTCTTAACTATACCACTTGGCATATTAGTATGTCTTCGAGAGACAAATCACTCGTACCGCAACGCTTCTGTTGGAGACTTCTGAGCAGCTTTGCGAGCGGGGTAGATTCCGAAAACAAGACCAATAGATACCGCTACAGCAAGGCCAATTACCATTCCCTGTATTGGGAATTCGAAACTCCAGTCGAGTTTTGCAAAATTGCGAATACCATATGCTGCCAAATAAGAAACGCCGCCACCTAACATAATCCCTATAATTCCCCCAACTCCAGTCAACATAATCGCCTCAATCAAAAACTGCATGAGAATATCTTTGTTTGTTGCTCCAACCGCTTTACGTAGACCGATTTCTCGTGTTCGCTCTGACACCGACACAAGCATAATATTCATAATTCCAACCCCTCCTACCACAAGTGAGATAGCAGCAACCGCTATCAAAAAGAGGCTGAAACCTGTAGTAATCGCACCCAAGCGGTCAGCCAAATCTGCTTGTGGTTGTACGTCAAAATCATCATCTTCACCCACCTGAATATTATGAGTAAAGCGAAGTGTACGTTTGATGTCTTCTACTGTTGCATTGATATTCACCTCATCATCAACTTCAATAAGAAAGTTGCCGTAATTTTTTGCATTTAAAATAGTGTTTTGAAATGTGCTAATGGGTAAAAAAACAGACTGATCGTACCCAAAAAGTGCGAGCTGGCCTTTTTCTGGAAGAACTCCAATAACACGAAAAGAGTTATTTTTTACTTTAATAATCTGACCTATCGGATCTTCACCTGGAAAAAGTTCTTTGCGTACCGTGTGTCCAATGACAGCAACCTTCGTGGCACCACGCACATCATCAAAAGATATGAAGTCACCCTGCGCTGGAGTAAGTGAGAACGCGCGTTCCCATTCTGGAGTAATACCTTGCACGGCACCGTCAAACGCCTCACTACCAAACGTAATTCGTTGGCTGTTAAACGCCGAGGCTAGTACTAAACGAGCATTTGGTACATTCGTTTTTTTACGAAGCTCTGCAAGATCACGATCATCAAGCGCATCTGTTGGTTGCGGTGGACCGCCGGCCTGACGGCTATCACTTACAAAAATAATCTTAGAACCCAAACTATCCACCTGATCCAAAATAAGTCTCTGTGCTCCAGCACCAAGCGACATCACAATCATGATAGACATGATTCCGATCACAATACCTAGAATAGTAAGCAGTGAGCGACCTTTACTTGTCGAGAGTCCGTTATATGCAGATTTTATGCTATCAGTGAGTATCATATATGTATATTATTTTACGGCTTCACCCTTCTTTGCCCGATCAATAACTTTTTCATCACCAACTACCAAGCCGTCTTTAATACGAATAATACGCTCAGCATTTCGCGCTGTGTTGGGTTCGTGAGTAATAAGAAGGATTGTTGCGCCCTTATCGTGTAAATCACGCAATGTGTCCATCACCGCTTGTCCTGAAACAGAGTCAAGGTTCCCTGTTGGTTCGTCGGCAAAAATAACTTCAGGGTTACATACAAGCGCCCGTGCTATTGCCACACGTTGCTTTTCACCACCAGAGAGTTTTTGTACAAGATATCCTTTTCGGTGATCAAGTTTTACTGCAGCAATCGCATCGTCCACTCGTTTTGCCCAATCTTTTTTTGGAATGTCAGAATAAAAGAGGGGGAGTTTTACATTTTCATACACTGTTTCTTTTGCAAGAAGGTTAAACGACTGAAACACAAAACCCAGCTTTTCGTTTCGTAGATTAGCTAATTCATCATCGGTAAGATTCTCTACATTTCTTCCAGAGAGGAGATATTTTCCGAGTGTGTGCCGATCAAGGAGTCCAAGGACGTGAAGAAGGGTGGACTTTCCAGACCCTGACGGACCCATGATTGCCACAAATTCTCCCTTATTCACCGTAAGAGTCGCATCAACAAGGGCCTTGGTTTCAAAGCCATCTCCCATATAAATCTTGGACACTCGCTCGAGCTCAATCAAAGGCTTCATCTACCAATGTTAGCATGTTAAGCGTTGGAAGTAAAAACGAGCTTTATTGCACCACCTGTCCGTCAGAAAGTCGTACTATTCTGTCGGCGAGTTTTCCATACTCTTCTTCATGAGTCACCATTACAATTGTCTGACCTTTTTTGTGCAAGTCCTGAAAAAGATTCATGACCATTTGTCCAGATTCAGAGTCAAGATTTGCAGTTGG